>JACCXN010000041.1 GCA_013696965.1 Bacteroidota bacterium
GGGCTCAATCCAATAAAGACATGTATATGGTCGGGCATTCCATTAACAATAATTGATTTTTGCTCTTTATTTGTAATGATGCCTGAAATGTATTTATGCAAATCATCTTTCCATGATTTTGCAATAAGATTTTCTCTGAATTTTACAGCGAAAACAACTTGAATGTATAATTGTGAAAATGTACCTGGCATATTGTTGTGTCCAATAATAATAATGTCACCCCTTCGGGGTTTTTTGTTTTGTGGTTATGTTTTTTATAATCTTTATAATAATTTCATCCCTTCGGGATTTTAATTTTTTCACACCTTCGGGTTTTTTTGTTTTGTGGTTATGTTTTTTATAATCATTTCATAATATAATTATTTCATCTATAATAATTTCATCCCTTCGGGATTTTGATTTTTTCATCTTTTGGGATGAAAAAAATTTGAATTTAGAAAATCACTCCGCAGTTGGCAAGGTAAAGTAAAAAGTACATCCTTTTCCGGGTTTGCTTTTTACCCAAATTTTACCTTTGTGCTTTTGTACAAAATCTTTTACCAAAATTAAGCCTAATCCACTGCCTTTTTCTATTTTGGTAGCTGCTTTTGCCATTTCTGCTTCACTAAATAATGTGCTTTGAGTTTCTTCTTTCATGCCAATTCCGGTGTCTTTAATGGAAATCTCTACCATTGATTTGCTTTCAGTTGCGTCTAGTTTAATTTCACCTTTCTCCGGGGTGAATTTTATAGAATTGGTAATGAGGTTCTGAAATATGGACCTCAGCAGCAATGGGTCGGCATTCACCTGGATATGATGCTCAATATTATTGGAAATCCTGATGTTTTTTTTGTCTGCAATGGATTGGATCAATTCAAGGGAAAACTCAACAAAATCGTATAAATTCAACCCCTTTGGATTGAAATTTATTTTTTTTGATTTCTGCTTCGACCATTCAACCAGCTCGTTGAGTTGTTCAACAATTTTTTTTGAGGAGGAATTGATTATTTTGGAGAAGTTTCTGATTTCGTCTTTTTGCAGGCCTTCAAAGTTGTTCATTATAATATCAGAAGAGGAATTGATAGCTGATACAGGATTTCTCAGGTCGTGTGAGATAATAGATATAAACCTGTCTTTTGACTTATTGACCTCTTCCAGCTCGAAATTATATTCTTGTAGCCGCTCATAGGCCAGTTCCAGCTCCCTGGTGCGGGTAATAACTTTAGATTCTAATTTCTGGTTGAGCTTAGTTATTTTTTCCTGGGCTTGGGTTAATTCTTTATTGCTATTCCTAAGTTCCTGTTCTGCCTGCTTTAGAATTGTTATATCCTGGGTAGTGCCTATAAGCTGGGTGGCCTCACCTTCTTTGGAAATTACTTTACCCTTTATATGAAGTGTTTTCTCCCGGTTGTCGGGTGGGGTATTTATACACGTATAAGTATCAAATGATCCTTTTTCCTTAACTGCGGTGTCAAAAATTATTTTTGATGCTTCCAAGTCACTTTGATGAATCAATTCAAATGGAGAAAAATTTCCGATTTTATTTGCAGGGATCCATTCATAGATTAAATATAGTCCATTGGAGCGTGTTACTTTATTGGTCTTTAAATCTACTGTCCAGCTTCCAATTTCTGCTATTTTCTCTGCTTCCTCAAGCAGCTTCTTTTGTGTTTTTATCTCCTCCTGCTTTTTATTAATAAGCGTAAGGTCTGTAACAATAACACTTAAAGTAAAAACATCTTCAACGGGTAAAATATTTACAGAAATCTGCACAGGTGTAAGCTTTCCTTTGGCAGTATTTAAGAACAGCTCCTGCTTTACGATGTTTTTTTGAGCTTGCTTGAGCAAATCATTAAAGTTTGTTTTGGAAAATTTGTCAATAAAATCATGGAAAAAATTTCCTATTACCTTCTCCAGAGGCAAATTCAGCATACTTGCAAAACAGAAATTGCAATAAATGATAAGTCCATCTTCATTAAGTGTAACCGCGCCTTCATTCATTTTCTCAATTAATAAGCGGTAGATTTCATCAGCTGTTTCCTCTCTTAAAATCCTAAGCTTTTTTTTATCGGCAACAACTAAGGCATCAATATTTTCTGATTCAACAGACTCCAGGACTTCATGCAATTGCTGCTTAAGATTTTTATTTTCTATGTTCAGATTTTCTGTTTCCGCTATAAGGTCTTTTAAACTCTTTTCCATAGATTTAAATATTTTTATTGTTTAAACCCAGGCCATCAAGTACCTTTTTAGTATCCGATAAATCCCCTATCATTTTTTTAGTCGGCAAAGGGAATTTTTTGATCAAAGTGGGAATTGCGATTATATCTTCTGAAAATGCCAATTCCGGTTGCTGGTAAATATCTATGATTTCTAATTCATACCTGTCTTTTAAATATTTTTCACAGATTTTCTTAACATTTATAACTGCACGTACAGAGTTTGGAAGAATGCCAGTAATAAATAACCGAAGCATATACTTTTCCTCAGCTTTATCATCAGCTTCTTTTTTGTTTTTGGTATTATCCGGTATTTTTTTTGACATATTTATCAGTTTTTTCCACGTGTATCTTTTCTTTTCGCAGCATCTCCTTTTGGAATTTCCTTTAATTTAATTCCTTCACTTGAAATATTAAAATACATCACCTTTCTGGAGTGTCCCATGCCACGCGCTTTCATGATTACGAAGGTTCTTCTGCGTTCTGCCTCCACCTCAGCGTCCTCAACCATAAACCAGGTATCTACCATGGGTGAGATTCCTTCATCGCTTGGATTATGTTCTATCAACTTCTCGGTAATTGCCGCTGTATAGATTACCGTTATCCCTTCAGATTTTAAAAAATCCACGAACCTGGTGAGCATCAGCCTTATGCCACTATTGGGGCCTTCAGACATTAAATTGGTGATGGGGTCAAGAATAATAGCGAAGGGTTTAAATTCTTTCACCATATTTTTAACAGAAATAAAATGCAATTCAAGGTTCTGTATGGTAGGCCGTGATGAATAAAAATGAAGGAAGCCCGATTTAATAGCTGGATTTAAATCTAATCCGACAGATTGCATATTCCTGATTATCTGGTCTGGGGATTCTTCAAAAGCGCAAAAAATGCAGTGTTTCTTATCTTTACAAACATTAATTGCGAATGCGGTAGCAACGCTTGTTTTGCCTGTGCCGGCAGTTCCTGATATAAGCGTGCTGCTTCCAACGTAGTAGCCTTTTTTATCCAGTATTTCGTCCAGGTCCTTAATGCCTGTTGAAATTATTTTTGAACTTATTTGTTGAATCAGCGGTTCACTTATTATAGGAAGCACCGTGATTCCTTTTTCTTCAATAAAAAATGGATACTCATTGTTGCCATGAATGGAACCACGGTATTTAACTACCCGTAATCTTCTGGAAGTAACCTGATTCTCCACACGGTTATCCAGCATTATTACGCAGTCAGCTACAAATTCCTCCAAACCATGGCGGGTAAGAAAGTTGTCTCCAATTTCCCCTGTAATTATCGCAGTTACTTTTTTTTCTTTCAGCCAGCCAAAAAGCCTTTTAAATTCTGATCGGAGTACCAAATAATCAATACCGTAAAACAGGGTATCCATAGAATCAAGCACTACGCGCTTGGCTTTTACTTTGTCAATTGCTTGCCCGATCCTTACAAACAGGCCTTCAAGGTCATATTTACCTGTTTCCGTAGTTTCATCCCTTTGGTTGATTTTTATATGTTCCATGTATATTTTATTATTGGCAAGATGTGTTTCAATATCAAAACCCATGGATTTGACATTCAGGATCAACTCCTCTGTTTTTTCCTCAAAGGAAATGAACACACCGGGCTCATTAAACAGGGTGATTCCTTTTACAAGAAATTCCATGGACATAATGGTTTTCCCGCATCCTGTATTGCCCAAAAGGAGCGTAGGGCGGTTTTGGGGCAGCCCCCCGGTTGTAATATCATCCAGTCCCAGAATGCCAGTTGGGGATTTTGGGAATTTAAAAGGCTTGGTCGTTTTTTTCATGGTTTTTAATGGTATTTGTCATTAAAATGCTTTTGGTTCTTGTTACAGTTCGTTAGTTGAAACTATGCACTTTCAGTGCAAGACTTTCAGTTTCTACAAATTTTATTATGCCGTCATTGCGAGGTTTTTCACCGAAGCAATCTCCATGTATTAATTTAAGATTGCTTCGTTCCTCGCAATGACGTGCTATTAGATATTGTTGCCCTTGATATGTTTACCCATTACAAATCATATAGAGCCATACTTTTTAAAAATTATTTCAAAATGAGCTTCTGGTTGGGTAAATCAATTAAAATTGCAGTTCCTTTATCTAATTCAGATTTCAGTTTAATATTTCCACCTAATTTGGCTACTACATCTTTAACTATATATAAGCCAAGGCCAGAGCCAGAGCTTACTTGTGAAGCCCTGAAAAACATTTCAAATACTTTTTTATGGTGTTTTTTTTCAATGCCTATGCCATTATCCTTAATAACAATGTGCGCAAATTCTTTGTCAACTATAATTTCAATTTCAATGCAGGAGTTTATTTCAGCAGGATTACAGTAAATCAGTGCATTTGAAATCACATTGTTTAAAATGATAGAAATGCGTCCTTTATCAGAAATAAATGGAACTTCTTGTTGCAATCGTATATCCAGTTTGATTTTTTTTGTCCCTTCTAAATAAGAGTAATTTTCCCATGCCTCTGCAATAAGTTCCTCAAAATCAATATGTGTAAATTTTATTTCAAGCCTTGTATTCCATGAATAATCAAGAATTATTTTAATAAAATCATCTAATTTATTTATAGCGTTCCTGGCCTTATCAATTAAAATTTTTTGCTGGTCCAGGTCCTTTTCCATACCTATAATATTTAATAGCCCCATAATATTGGTAAGTGGTGCCCTTAAATCATGGGAAATGCTATAAACAAAATGGTCAAGTTCAGAATTTGTTTTTTCCAGTTCATAATTGTAATCCAACAATTGTTTCTCCGCTTGCTTTTTTTCTGAAATATCAATGTATAAGCAGTAATAACCAATTAAAATATCATTGGAAACATGAGGATAATTAACCAACAGCACATCAATTATTTTTTTGTCTTTTCTTTGGCGTATCGTTTCTATCTGGGTAAAATTTGAATACTCTAGTTTGTGAAAGGTCTCCTTATATTTATCCTTCTTTTCTTTGGGTATTATAATACTTAACTTCTTCCCACAAGCCTCCTCTTCATTAAATTGAAAAAGATTTGTAAAACTTTTATTGATTTTAATTATGTTGTCATTTAAATCGGAAAGTGATACAGCAAATGGAGTAGCATTGAATAGTTCATCAAAGTAAAATTTTTGGCGGTCAATTAGCGCCTCTGCTTTGTTTATCTCGGTAACATCGGTAGCAATTTTAAGGATTGCGGTAACATTTTTATATTTTATTAGCGTGGCCACCACACAAACCTCTATAATATCTTTGTTCTTTTTTATGTTTCTATAGGAAATCTTCACATCCTGGCCTGATTTTATTTTTTTTATTGCTTGTTCTGCTTTATCACAATCTTCAGGGTAAACTATGTCTTTAAAGTTTAATTGCAGGAATTCTTGCTTGCTGTAACCAAATTGTTGCACTGCTTTAGGATTAACTTCCAAAAACTTCAAATCCTTTAATTGAATAATAATTATAGGCAATGGTGACTTGTCAAAAACAACCTGATTCGAAATTTCATTATCGGAATGATTCATTAATTTATCTTTTAATTTAAAGATAATCAATATTAATAATAATAAAAATGGCTCCTTTTATACCATTACTAAATATGTTTCAGTTTACTGGAATTCCTGTATAATGCCGATAGAGTAGCTGTTATAGGCCATGCTTTTGGTCTATTACAGATACCGTATCGGTATTAGTGATAACATCAGGACTCAACAGCATTTCCGCTCAAAAGATCTCCCCTATAGCTGCTGTGATACTCGTAGTTATTCAAATAAAAACTTGTATTAATTCTTGTTGGTGATACTTATTTTGTCAGTCTATGGGCTTACTATTTACTTTTATTTGTCAGTTTATATCCTTACATTTGCACTTGTTTAGTCAGCATATAAACTTACGATCATGAGAAAGAAATCATTACAGATACAGCAACTCCACAGCAAAATGCTGGTAGTAGCGACAATGAAGAAAATAACGCCACCTCCCACCGGATGGATAAAAGCAGTACGCACTGCTTTAGGCATGTCCTTGAAGCAATTAGGCAATAAAATCTCCATCACCAAACAAAGCCTTCAGGATATTGAACGCAGGGAAAAAGACGGCTCAATCACCCTAAAAACCTTGAGAGATGCCGCCAACGCATTAGATATGGAATTGGTGTACGGCTTTGTGCCCAAAGATGGCTCATTGGAGGCTATGATAGAAAAACGGGCAACTGAATTGGCAACCAAAATAGTCCTCCGCACTGCCAATACCATGAAACTCGAAGACCAGGCCAATTCCATAAAGCGAATTAAAAAAGCCATCAAAGAAAGGACGGCTGAAATTGTAAACGAAATGCCTAAAATCTTATGGGATTAGATTTAGACTACATAGATGGACAAACTCCCTTAAACGAAGATGAAAAAGACGGGCTGCTCATTCCTACCCTTGCCACCCGTGGCGAGTTAGATGAATTTGAGCAACAGAATATTGAACAGGCCCTGCAATGGACCCTAACCCGGAACTTTAAGCAGCCGGATGTTTTCACCGAAGCCTTTATACGGGATGTTCATAAAAGAATGTAAAACCAGGTTTGGGCATGGACAGGTGAGTTCAGGAAAACCAATAAAAATATTGGGGTTGATAAATGGCAAATACCAACGGAGTTAAAAACTTTGTTGGATGATGTGATTTACTGGGCTGAGCATAACACCTACCCACCCGAAGAAATTGCCGTTCGGTTTAAACACCGCATCGTTAGTATTCATTGCTTCCCAAATGGCAACGGGCGGCACAGCCGGTTAATGGCCGACATCATTATAGAAAAAATATACAAGCAGCCTGTTTTCAATTGGGGTGCTGCCAACCTTTCCAGCGAGGGTGATGCCAGGGCAGACTACCTTAAAGCAGTAAAAACGGCCGACAATGACGACTACAGTTTGCTGCTGGCTTTTGCCCGGTTATAACTCATACCTTTTGCCAAAGATGAGTTTGATAGTTTGATGTTGCAAAATGAAACCTCAAAAGGTAGAGGAGGAATAAGGTATTTGCCTTATGCCTTTAAGGAACAGGGAGTAGCTATGTTATACCAATTGTATTTATATTTTAGTCCAAACTAAAATATAAATTTTACAATGGTTAATGCCGGGCCTACATGAAAATAGCACAATGAAAGGAGTCCCGACTTTCGGGACGAACACCATCTGGCCTCTTATAAACAAATTATTTTCAGATGAAATTAGACTATATTGGATGTGTGAGCGGTATATATATGCTTGCTATAGGCCAAGATCCAGGTTTCTGCTTTTTACAGAATGAGTTTTCAACAAAACGACACAAGGTTTCAACAATCATTTCCTTTCCTATAAAAATATTCGTTATTTTATTGCATATTTTTAAGTTTTAATGATAATAGGTTTTTACCATGAAGGTTTTATACTTACACGGACTCGATTACACCACGCTCTATAAAAAACACACCAGAATTTTTAAATTACTGGAAGAAGGGAATTTTGCCGCATTGGATATAAAGAAAATCCCCGAATACGGATTGTATCGCTTAAAGCTGGATTATGCCAACCGTCTGTTATTCCAACTTGGGCGTCATAATACGGAAACCTGCATAATGCTGCTCGAAGCAATTTATAATCATGAATATTCCGCATCCAGGTTTCTACGTGGCAAACGGATAGATGAAAACCGCCTGATCAAGGTGGTCTCTTCTGAAAACAACACCGATGTAGTTGAATTGCCATACCTGCACCCAGCCGGTACAAAGTTTCATTACCTTGATAAGATCATCAGTTTTGACGATCAACAGCAGGATTTTTTTTCAATGCAAACACCTGCAATTATCATAGGTTCGGCTGGAAGCGGTAAAACTGTGCTGACACTGGAAAAGATAAAAGCCCTGAGGGGAGATATCCTGTATATCACCCTTTCTTCCTTTTTGGTGCAAAATTCAATCAAATTGTATTATGCGGAGAACTATGAAAATGAAGATCAGGATGTTGATTTTCTCTCCTACAAAGAGTTCCTGGAAACATTCCGGATACTTACGGGGAAAGAGATCGATTTCAGAACCTTTGAGGGATGGTTTCTCCGGCATCGCAATACAGTAAAAATTAAAGATGCACATAAGCTCTTCGAGGAGTTCGGTGGGGTCATCACGGGGCTGCAGGTGGATCGGGAATATTTAAGCAGGGAGGAATACCTGGCCCTGGGCGTCCGGCAGTCTGTTTTTCTTAAAGAAGAGCGTGAACAGGTATATTTCCTTTTCGAAAAATACCTCTCTTTTCTGAAGGAGCATAATTATTATGATCTGAATATTATTTCACACCAATGGTTACAGTTTTGCCATTCGCGATATGATTTTATAGTTATTGACGAAATCCAGGACATTACCCCGGTACAATTGAACCTTATTTTAAAATCACTCAAAAAACAAGGGCAATTCATTCTTTGTGGCGATTCAAACCAGATTGTTCATCCGAATTTTTTTTCATGGGCAAACATAAAATCACTATTCTATAAAAATAAAAATCTTGCTTACGACACCATAAAAATCCTTCATACCAATTATCGCAATTCCCCTCAAGTAACGGATATTGCCAACAAGCTCCTTAAGCTTAAAAATGCGCGTTTCGGTTCCATTGATAAAGAGAGCACCTATCTGGTAAACACGGTTTCAACACGCAGGGGTGAAATACATTTACTTTCAGATAACCGGAAAAACCATTTGGAGTTGGATGATAAAACCAGATCAAGTACCCGGTTTGCTATTATTGTGATGCGAAATGAAGATAAAGCAGAGGCCCGGAAAATATTCCGTACTCCATTGCTTTTTTCCATTCATGAAGCCAAAGGGCTTGAATATGAAAATGTCGTGCTTGTTAATTTTGTAAGCAATTACGATAAAGAATTCCGGGATATTACTGAAGGAATGGATAAACAAATTATTGATCCGGATGAAATTAATTTTTCGCGGGCAAAAGATAAAACCGATAAGTCGCTGGATGTTTACAAGTTTTACATCAACTCAATGTATGTCGCCATTACGCGTTCGGTACAGAACCTATACCTTTTGGAAGCCTCCCCAAAACACAGGCTGTACGATATTCTTGGGCTTACAAACGTGCAGGAGCAAATAAACCTGAAAGTAAAGGCTTCAACTAAGGAAGAATGGAACAAAGAAGCGGCAAGGCTAGAGCAGCAGGGAAAAACTGAACAGGCGGATGCCATTAGAAACACCATTTTAGGATCAATTCAGAAAACTCCCTGGGTCCCTCTCACGCTCGAAAATATTGATCAACTGAAAAAAGAGGCTCTGAGTGCTGAAAACTTTAACAAAAAAGCCAAAGACAGGTTATTTGATTTTGTTTTGCTTTATGATGATGATGAAACGGCTTTTTTGTTGGAACAGTCGGGATACAAGCGTGCGGAAAAGTTTAGTGAGGAACGGAATTCGGTGTTCAGGAAAAATTACACAAATTATCTGAGCAATAATGTGAAAGCAGTGATGAATGAAGTCAATAAATATGGGGTTGACTATCGCGATGTATTCAACCTTACTTCTTTAATGGCATCGGTAATGGCAGGCTCGGACAAAATTGTTAAAGAATTGCTTGAGGCAGGGGCTAACACAAACCATAGGGATAATTTTGGCAGAAATGTGCTTCAACTGGCAATATTTCAGAGCTATTTTTCAACTCAATACATTGCAACCAGAATCGGGATGATTTACCCCCTGGTTGTAACCGATAATATTAAAATAAAAGTTGATGACCGGCTCATTAAGATCAATAACCACACGATTGATTATTTTGTCCTTAATTTTTTGATTGCGGTTCAGTCATCGGTGATCTTAAAAAAGAATTTTTATGAAAACAAGGGTATGAAAGTGGATGATTTTCTTGAAAAATTCATTTTGTTCCCTGAAAACATCTTATATGATTACCGCAAGAAAAGGGCATACCTGAGCGCCCATCTTTCAAAAAACGAGGTTGACCGGAAATCCCCGGACAACCGGAAACTTTATAAGAGGGTGGAACGCGGAAATTATGTTCTTAATACAAACTTAGAAATATTTATTGATGATTCCTGGCTGAATATTTACGAACTGATGAAAACTGACAGGATTACAAGAGATAACTTTCTTTTCACTTTAAGAGAGGAAGTTAAAAAGTATGAAGAGGCCATAATAACACTAAGCCGTAAACGAAACTCTTATTATCATTCTGAATTTCACACGAAATCAATAAACGACAGCATCGCCCAATGTCAGAAGCAGTTGGCTACAGTAAGAACCGAAATGAAAAAAGCTATCGAAAAAAAGAATAAAAGCTACCTTTCCCCTGATATTATTGGGAAAACCCCGGCAGTTTAAATTTCATGGTTACCTCACCTGTTTTATGGTCGATCTCAATTTTTTGGTTCTCCGTCCCTAAATCTTTGCCGGTACTCATTTTGTATAAGCCGGAAAGAAATCCCATCCCTTTATTCATTACTTCTTCCATTTGAGCGAACTTAACGGCATTGGATTCCTGCTGTATTTTTACTTCTTCTTGTTTAATAGGGTCTTCCAAATCGGCTGTTGAGAGCGGAGTAATTTTATCCTCATCAGCATCATTTTCAGAAAACAATTCGGTTTGGGATTCATTTCCTTCCACCTCTTCTGTTTGCACTCCCTCATCATAATCAAAGGAGGCAGGAATCTTTTCCTGCTCGGCTATCATATTTTCCAGGTCCTTCAAAAATTGGGAACGGCCTTTTTCAGAAAAATCTACAAAATCGGTTTTAGCACCGCTGTTTAGCACGCTGTCGAAAAGGTTCTGCTTCACCAGCAAACCCGATGCAATTCTAGTTTCAATGGAATTTTTAGTGATCAGGTTAATTACCGTCAGGTGCTTGTTTTTTTGGCCCAAGCGGTCAATCCTGCCAATCCTTTGATTTTTTTTGGCAGGGTTCCATGGAAGTTCAAAGTTAATGACCGTGTCGGCAGCCTGAAGGTTCAGTCCTGCCCCGCCGGCTTCGGTAGAGAGGAATATCCGGCAGTCATCGTCCTTTTCAAATTTCCTAATCAGCTCCCCCCGTGTTTTCACAGGGACTTTTCCATTTAATTCAACAAACCCGATATTGTTTTTCCTGAGCATTTCCCCGAATAACTTGTGCATCAATATCCATTCTGAAAAGATAATAACCTTACGATTGTTGTTTTTCAAATCCAGTTTTTCAAGTAAAATATATTCCAGTTCCTGGAGCTTGGGTGAATGATTGGTTTCTTTGTCAATCAGAAAAGTGGAATCGCAAACCATTCTCATGCTGGTCAACAACAACTGCAATTTTTGCAGATCAAAAGGGGTAAGGAACTTCTTGCGTATGATTTGCGCCACTCCCTTTGCATAGGATGCATGATAATTTTCCTGTTCAGGGTGCATATTCACCGGAATATCTATGTGGCTGACATTTGGCAACTGGCTCAGTACTTTTTGTTTTTCCCTGCGAAGGAGTATGGGCCTAACCTTTTCATTGAGTTGTTGAAGGTTATAATAGCCATTGATCTTGTTGATCTTTTCGGGATCAAAAAGGCAGTGTTTCCAGGAAAATTCCCACAAAGGCCCAAAAAAGTGAGGATCCAGTACACTTACAATTGAAAAAAGGTCGATCAACTTATTTTCTATGGGGGTACCTGTTATGACCAATGCGTGTTTTTTGTCAATATCCTTGATGGATGCCGCAGTTTTGGTGGCGAAATTTTTTATTTTCTGTGCTTCATCCAATATCAGAAAATCAATGTTTGTATTGTTAATCGCCTGCTTATCCCTTAAAACGGTTTCGTAATTAACGATCAGAAAATATTCCTTTGCCTGCTTATATTGCTTTTCCCTTTCATCGGGCAAACCTTCAACGATCAAGGCCGTTTGGTCTGTAAACTTCTCAATTTCCTTTTTCCATTGGTCTTTTAAAGAGGCCGGACATACAATAAGCGTTTTTGTAAAACCGAAAATTTCTTTTTTGAAAATTGCCGTACTTATGGCCTGGATCGTTTTTCCCAGACCCATTTCATCGGCAATGATGGCAGCTTTACGGAAGGTGGAAAACTCCACACCTTCCTTTTGGTATTGGAATAGCTCAGCCTTGATTTTTGAAAAATCAAGTGTGATTTGCCTGTTTATTTTTGAAAGAGAATCATTTTCGTACAAATGCCCTATCCTTTCAATCACTTCAGGCCTTATAAAAATATCATCTATACTTTCCGCTTCACTCACAAAAGGGGCGAACTGCAATACATCCTTATCTTCAATAAAATTATTTGTGCCAAAATATTTTGACAAAAACGAAACTGTTTCATCATTGACACGACCAGGATAATACCAGCTGATTCTATTGTCGTTGAGTGGATCAAGAAAAATTTCAATAAAAGGAAAATCTTTGCTTAGTTTACTGAACAATTTCCTGTCTGATTTAAGCTGATCAAATGCGAACATGATATGTTTGGTGGTTCCTAGTTTATTTACCCGTGAATCCCAACTGTCGCTATAACCGGTTTCATTTTTAAAATCACGAAGGAAAATTTTATACTTCAACCCATTTTCATTGGTAAGTATATGGTCGCCATAAATATTATCAGCCCATTTGATCCTGTATTTTGCTTTCAACGCCTTATCTTTTCTTTCTTCCAACACCCTTTTTTTCATGCCTTCTCTGGAATATTTCTTGTGCAATATTTCCTCCCCGGAATCAAGAAGGGAAAGCTCTTCGTTTAACTTAAAAAGGGCTGAAACAGCGTATTTATCCCAATCTTCCTGCATCTTGTTTTCGCGGAATGGTTTAATTTCACCGGCATCCTCAATTTTTAAGCTGACATTGGCATTTTTTCCATTGTCAGAAACCAAAAAATCAAATTTTATGGCAGATTGCGAAAGAATTTGACAATCGCCATTATTAAATAGTTTTTGCCCATTGAGCAATTCTGCCTCTTTGATGGTATTATCGCTTTGTATAAGCCGGATTTTTTTTGATATTAATTTTTTAAATGACATGTATTAAGGGAATTTGATTTAAGCAAGCAAATTTAATTCAGATTAGTGAAAAATAGATGTATCATAAGGATGAGTTTTTAACAAAATAGTAAAAGGTCTTAACAATAAGTTCACACAAAATTCCATATTTCCAATAAGCAGGGTATTGGTGCTGCTTGGTAAAGTTTTAATTTCAAATCACTGTTGTCCGGGAAAAGGATAGAGATTCCTCATTTCTCTTCGCTCCATTCGGAATGACAAGGGATTCAGTTATATCAATGAGAGGGAGGGGTTAAGATGCGGCTTTGCCGCATCTTAACCCCTCCCTCTCACAAAAGACTTGAAAAGACTGTCATTCCGACCGTAGGGAGGAATCTCATATATTTCCCCGGACAACAGTGATTTCAAATATTTACTATTTTAAAACGGGATTTAATACGGCAAAAGAAGTTTGGCATGCTGCAAGGATAACTAAAAGTTACCGGATAGGTTCCACACTAAGCCCTTCCCACAGGCTGACCCTCCAGCTTAGCGCGTACGGGGTAACTAAAAGTTACAGGATAGGCTCCACTCTAAGCCCTTCCCACAGGCTGACCCTCCAGCTTAGCGCGTACGGGGCCTTGTTATTGAGGACAAAAGTGGCAATTATTTTCATTGCTAGTATAAAAACGTACTATATTTAAATCATTTTAAGTATATTTGTCGTTAATATAGTACAAAATCATATACAGTTAAGCATTAGAAATGAAAAGTAAGAAACAAATATTATTTCCCCGGCATCAAAAAATATTGGAGCAATTGGGTGAAAATATCAAACTGGCAAGAAAGAGACGCAGGTTAACGGCCATCCAAGTTGCCGAACGTGCCGGAATTGCCAGAAATACCCTGTACCTGATGGAAAAAGGCGCTTCAAGTGTATCCATTGGGGCAGTGTTTAATGTGCTGAGGGTATTAGGGCTACAGAACGATTTTCTCAAACTTGCCGCAGACGATGAATTGGGCAGGAAGTTGCAGGATTTAAATTTATTAAATAAAGAGTAAGGCATGACAAGGAACAAGACGGACATATTAGTTTACGCAGACTGGGCAGGCATGCCGGGGCCAAAAATTATTGGCACTCTTTCCGCACACCAGGGTAAAGGCAGGAAGTCATTTAGTTTTGAGTATGATCCGCAATGGATTCAGTCCAAAGAACAGTTTTTGTTGGATCCTGATATTGGGTGGTATTCAGGGCCTCAATTTCCGAATGGGAAAGAAAATTTTGATGTTTTTTTAGATTCCATGCCGGATACCTGGGGACGAACATTAATGAAAAGGCGGGCTGCCAACAAAGCCAGGGAAGAAGGTAAATCCGCTTCTGCTTTATATGATGTCGACTTTTTATTGGGTGTATATGACCAAAACAGAATGGGGGCTTTCCGTTTTAAACTGGAGAAAAACGGCCCATTTTTAGATGATAACAAGGAGTTTCCAACTCCTCCCTGGTCTTCCATCGGTGAATTGCAACACGGAGCGGATATAGTAGAATCTGGTGATGATGACAATGCTGATGAGGCAAAAAAATGGCTGGCTATTTTAATGGCCCCGGGTTCTTCACTGGGTGGGGCAAGACCAAAAGCAAATATATTGGATAAGGAGCTACACCCCTGGATTGCTAAATTCCCATCTAAAAATGATACCATTGATAAAGGGTTATGGGAGTACCTGGCATACAAGCTGGCTATTAAAGCCGGGATTAATATGGCTGAATCCAAAGTTCAGAAAATAGCTGGAAACTATCATACCTTCTTTACACGGAGATTTGACAGGGTAAATGGCCAACGCATACATTTTGCCTCCGCTATGACCATGACCGGGAACAGCGAAGATACAATAAGGGATAATGCCCCAAGCTACCTGGATCTGGCTGAATTTATTAAATTCTCTGGATCAGAGAATGAAGCAGACATGCATCAGCTATGGAGGCGGATGGTTTTTAATATTGCCATTTCAAATACGGATGATCATTTGCGAAATCACGGTTTTATTCTAAATAAAGGAGGTTGGCACTTATCTCCGGCTTACGATATTAATCCTTCGATTGACAAAAACGGTTTAGCTATGAATATTGATGCAAATAACAATGCCCTTGATTTTGATCTTGCAAAGAGCGTGGGGGAATATTTTCAGTTGACCGGTAAACAAATGGATAAAATCATAGGAGAGGTCAAAACAGTTACAGGGTATTGGAAAACACAGGCACATGAAATTGGTATTTCCAGATCCGAGCAAATTATAATGGAACCGGCATTTCGATATTGAAACAAATTTCAAATTAAAGGTCATCCCGATTTATCGGGATAGCCAGGTTATATTCATTGCTATTTGTGTATGTTTTGTGCATGGCCCCTTACCCCCGTACGCTAAGCTGTCGGGCAAGCCAGAGTGGAGGGCTTAGTGTGGAACTTATCCTGTAACTTTTAGTTACACTTGCAGCGGATCGAAAGATTCAAAAGGTCTTAATAGAAATTCGCAATAAAAATGGTGATAATGACACCATAAAGTGAGTTGCAAAATAGGAGCTCTGCTTCAGGCTTAAATGCTCATTTTCTATTTTATATCATTTTTTTTTCTATTTTTAGTTAGGTTCAAACAATAAAATATGAAACAGGTTTTAAAGGAGAAAAAACAGAATCAACAGCAGGATAATGAACATTCCTTGCAATTTATAAATGAAGCTCCGGTTGGTTTATTTGAGGTTGATATAAAAGGAAAATTTCTATTTATAAATAAATGGTTTCAGGAAATATCTGGACTTTCCGAAGATAAAGTTTTGAGCTTTAATTTTACTGATATAATTTTTGAACCAGATAAGGAAAGAGTATCCAAAGAATTAGCTGTTTCAGCAAATAAAAAAAGTCAGTTTAAATCTGAATTTCGTCTTTTAAGTTATGATGGTTTAATAATCTGGGTAAGTGGTATAGCGAATACACAAGTGGATAAAAACAAAAAGTTCAAAGGATTTTCCGGAGCTATTGTTGAAATGTCTTCTGAGAAAAAAGCAAAAGAGCCTAAAGAAGAAAATGAATTGTTTGAAAAAATAAAAGAAAGCGAACGTAAATTAGCGGAAGCCCAGCACATTGCCAACATTGGCAGCTGGGAATGGAACATTGAAGAGAACAGTATTACCTGGACAGATCAATTATACAGAATTTTTGAACTGAAGCCCGGAACAGAAATTTCTTTAGATTCCTATTTGAATTGTATTCATCCAAAGGACCTGGATTTTGTAAAGAATACAATATTCGAAGCAAAAGAGAAAAAAAAGAACTTTGTTTTTCAACACCGCATTTTATTGTCGAATAATAAAGTAAAATATTTGTTGTGGAGGGGAGGGGTAACCGTGAATGATCACAATCAAATTTTAATAGAAGGTACGGCTGAAGATATTACCGAAAAACAGGTTGCAGAAGAAATTGAACTAAAGAAAAAATTACAAACAATTGAATTTCAATCAGCATTATTGAAATTGACCCAAACTAAATATATATCTTTAATAAAAACGTATGAAAACATCACTAAAACAATCTCAAACAAAATTGATTCAGCACGTGTAGGAATTTGGTTATTTAATGAAGACAGAACTGCACTAATTTGTTACTGCCTGTTTATGAAAAACACCAAAAAATACTGTTTTGATATTGTATTATTAAAAAGGGATGCACCCAATTACTTTAAAGCCCTTGAAAAAAACAGGGCAGTAGTAATTACAGATGAAGATGACGATCCTGTCACTATAGAACTCAACGAGTTATATTTGAAACCCTCAGGCATTTCAACTTTGCTTGATGTACCAATTCGATCGCAGGGCAGATTATTGGGAGTTGTTTGTCATGACCATATTGGGCCTAAGAGGGAATGGACTTTGGAGGAGCAAACCTTTGCTTCATCTGTGGCTGATATTGTTGCTATTGCAATAGAAAGTAATAACCGTGAAAAAGCAGAGAATGAACTTAAGCTACGTAATGAACAACTGGAAATAGTAAATGAGCATAAAAACCGGTTTATTTCAGTAATTTCCCATGATTTGAGAAATCCGATTTCAAGTATAATAAGTGCCTCCAGTTTACTTATTGAGCATTATGATGATTTGGAAAAAGCAGATAAACAGCGGATGTTAAAAATAATTTATAACGCATCAAATGAATCACTTACCCAATTTGATGAACTTATAAAAATTGTAAAAAAAGAAGACTACCAAAACTTGTTTTTTCCCGAAAGACTTTCATTATATGACCAAGTAAGGGAGGATATAAAACTTTTATTTCAACTTGCAGAGCAAAAGAATATTAAATTACATAACAAAATAAAAAAAAGTGTTTTTGTTGAGGCAGATAAAATAATGTTAAAATCTATTATGCAAAATTTATTAACCAATGCAATTAAATATTCATTTAAAGGTGGTGAAATAGATATTTGTTCAAATACACTAAACAATATGGTTCAAATTATTGTTAGAGATAATGGTATGGGCATTAGTAAGGAAAGACAGGAACATTTATTTTCTGATGATGACATTTTTGAAAGTAAAAAGGGAACTAAAGGAGAAAAAGGAACCGGTTTAGGATTAAGGATTGTTAAAGATTTTATAGAAAAGCATAACGGCATCATTAAGGTAGAGAGCAAAAGGGGAAAAGGAACAACAATCTCCTTTACCATTCCTGAAGCAAAATAATTTGCAGAAATAATATTCAAGAGCAAAAAAATAATGAATCAGGCCTAAAATGCCATAGAGTATGGGAAAATATTTTTCAAAAAACATGCTGAATTCCTAAAATTCCCCTGAATTGTGGAGAATTAGGGCCAACACCAACACCTAGCCCTAAAGAAATTACCATTGCCGGAGTAAATTGTCTTCGTAATCCTGCTTCAATAATATGACTTTCTTTTTCTAATAACCTTTGCTGGTCATACACATAATCTGCTACAAGAACTGTTGTTGGGCCAAATCTTCCGCTGTACCCTATTACCGCTCGTATCATTGCTGAACGCTCCTTTTGTGGCCCTACCCCGTTTGCCGGTTCTACTTCAGGATCAGAATTAATAAAATACCTGAAATTTATATGTAATCTATCTAATTTATTTGAAATTGTTTTTGTAATTATAAATTTTAAACCGTAATCAAAACCAGAGGAATTAAATCCTGTTGGAATTTCTCCAATAAAAACCGCTGCAAATGCAGGCATTAATATTCCTTCGGAATTAAAATTATAGAATCCTTCCAATTTAATGTTGCCACTTCCTATCCTGTCCCCACTTCCCATCCTTATAGGAACAGAAACAGAAACTTCTGTATTTGGAAAAAGTCCATATTCTAAAACTGGGCTTAGTAATACTAAATCCTCTGCTTTAGCAGTAAAATCATATCGAAACAAAGTTTGCATTTCCCTGTTTCCATACCCAGTTGCATATGCATCTTCCACCTCTGCTGCAAAACCTTCTTCCAAATTTAACTGTCCTGATTGGCCAGAGGATTGATTTAAATCCAGAAAAAGAAAAATGAGAACAAATGTGACTGAAATTTTATACATATGTATATAATTTATTCGTTTTTAATTTTTCCTTTAAGGAACTCAAGAATGCTAAAGCATTTGATTTTTAAATGTCATCCCGATTTATCGGGATAGCCATGTTATATTCATTCCTGAATGTGCACGGCTATTTCATAATCCTGTTATTTTAAGGTCAAAGGCTCTTTTTCCATTGGAAAAGGTTCAATATATAAGAATCGTTATGCCTCCAAAAGAATTCAAAATTGTATGGGCCTCTTAAGTAGGATACTTCTCTTCTTGGTTCAGTTGTTAATTTTGATTGATTGCAAGAGTGTATAATAATAATTAATAAGAATAATTGTAGCAGATCCACTGAATTTTTCATCCTCATTTCTTTTATTTTATCTCAATAAAAATTATTCCATTTCAACAAAATTATATGAATCAAACCTCTGTATTTGTTATGGAATTTTTAGGGATTTAAAAGATGAAAAAGAGAAATTAAATTTCTGAAATAATGGTCATTTTTGCCCATTTTTTTTATGCCTGTTTTTTCTTAAATTCATTTCTTGTTTCACTTAATAAAAATATAAAATTATGAGCTTCGAAAATTATCAATCCTGTATTGATGCATGTAATGAATGTGCATCAGAATGTAATCATTGTGCTACTGCTTGTTTAAATGAAGAAAGTGTTAAAATGATGGCAAAGTGTATTCAGTTAAATAGGTATTGTGCCGAAATCTGCAAAACCGCTGTCACTTTTATGTCAAGTGAGAATAACTTTGGAGAAGAAAAGTTTGTATTGCAATTATGTAAGCTGTGTGCTGATATTTGTGATACTTGTGGAAAAGAATGTGACAAATTTGAAATGGAACATTGCAAAAAATGTGCTGAAGTTTGTTTCACCTGTGCTAAAGAATGTCGGGAAATGGCAAGAGCTATGGCCTAATACAAAAATTCGGGAGTAGTTTTCTGTTTCTATGCTTTTATGTAAAATTTTATTGTTTTTCTTAATTTCATATTTTAAACCGAGTATTATATTTACGGAAAGCTGCTCCCATATTCATTCTGTTTCACCATAACCAAGGCACTATAGACAAATGCAATAAAATTATCTTTTGAAAGTGGTGAAATTGTTTTTATTTGTGGGGGTAAAAAAACTCAACAAATTTCTAACAAAAATCAATAAACCGATTTTAAAGCGTTTTTATTCTAATTATGCTTTAAGAGAAATTCTAAAACCTTTTGATTGTAAACCTTAGGATTATCTCCATGTGTGCTGTGCGCAGCATTAGGAATAAAAACCCTTTCGCAATTTGGCAATAGGTTAAACAACTTATTTGATATGGAATGGAAAAACCTTGGACTGTTTTTACCATAGACTAGAAGTGTGGGGATTTGTAATTGTTTTGCCTGTTGCTTTGAGAATTCGGGAAAACCTGGTCCTTGAAATTCTGCTTTTAAAGCATTTGCATTTTCCATTATGCTTGCTTTGGCTGGAGCAGGTAATCTTTCAAATGCCCTATCCTCAATTACTCCATTTGTAAATATACGCACAGCCTCTTCCAAATTTCCTGAAAGAAATTGTTCTTGCGTTTTTTTTAAGGTTTTTATTCTGAATTTCCAAAAACTCAAGTTGGTTAAAAAGTATCTGAAAAAGGATAAAAAAATGTGAAATGGATTATCTGTACTCGTAAAAAGCAAAGATAAAACAGGGGGTTCACCAAGAATAAGTGTCTTTATAATTTGGGGATCTTTCATTGCTGCATCAAGGCAAGTAAAGGCCCCATAGGAGGAGCCTACAAGGTTTACCGGGCCACTTAAATGAAGTGCTTTTATAAATTGAATCAAATCATTTGAATGCCTTGAAATGGTATAATCACAAACAGGTTCGTTAAAAGCATTTGGAAAATGATAAACTCTACTGTATGCAATTGCATGAAACTTTTTTGCAAACAGTGTAATTTGACTCTTCCAGGTACGAAAATCACTCATGCTTCCGTGTACAAAAATTACAGGTATGCCTTCCCCTGTCTCTTTATAATGGATAATAGTGTTATTTATCTCAATTGTTTTCATCCCTGCTTTTTCTTTTCATTTTACTTTATTCTTTATCAAAAAAGAATTTGAGCAAAAAACAACAGGCTCAGTTTTTATACTGGGCCTGTTTGATAAACATTAATTCTTGATTTTTATTTTTTGTTCTTATTTGCTTTTCCTTTTTTCTCTTGTCTTATTAAATTTCCTTCACTATCATAATACAAGTTCAACATTTGGTCTTCTTTTTGAACCATAACCTGATATGCTTCATTATTCTTCCTGCTGGCCTCAGGAATTTCATATGCTTCTACAATACTCCATTCACTGAATTCACCAACCGTTAAATCTTCCTGAACGCTCATTGGAAGCTCTATCTGATTAATCTGATTCATTTGATTCTGGTCCTGTTGAGCATTACTAAAACTTATTGTGGCAATTGCAATACCTATTATCATTACTATCTTTTTCATTTCAAGTCTGTTTTTAAATATTAATTATTATTTAATTATAACATCTAAAATATTAAGCCATCAATAGTTTTGAGCAACATTAAAAACACAAAAATTTAATTGTTGATTATTTTCAGCAAAAAAGGCAATAATTTCTCAGAAATTTAAAAGAATTATTGCTCACAATTATCAATTTCAACTGTTTAAATAATTTCACTAAACCAAAAGAAAATTCCAGTTTTTTATCCAGGTAAGAAATATATAAATAACCTTAATAATCTTAAAAAGTCAGTGTTGTTTTTCAAATAAAAATTATTTGTTTTTCTTTAAAAAGTCCAGGATTCTTTTGTTTACAATTTCCGATTGATCCATATTAAGGAAATGACCGGAATTTTGAATAATATCAGTTTCAATATTGGAAATGAATTCTTGGGCTTTCACTATACTTTTCTGGTCATTAATAATATCCTTATCCCCAATTAAAAGTAACACTGGCATCTTTAAAGATTTTAGTTTTTCATTTGGAAATGGTGTCATTTGAAGCAAGGACAGGTTTTTTTTTGATTTTTCAGATGCTATATAATATTGATCTATATATAATGCTTTAATTTTATCAGCATTAGATGAAAAAGTTTGCAATGATTTTCTTAATCTTTTTCGTTTTGGAAATAAAAAAAAGTAAACATTTGAACGCATTTTTCTTTTTAATTTAATGAAATTAAAGGATTGAGCAGGACTCAGTAAAACGATATTTTTAATCCTATTTGTAGTATCCATGGCTAAATGCAAAGCCAGCCAACCTCCTCGAGATGCACCAACAATACTTATTTGCTCAAGTTTTAAGTGATTAAATATTTCATTATACCATTCAATTATTTTCTGTTTATCTTTTATTTTTTCATTTGAAATGGATTTTCCGGGCTCAAGTATAAAATCTATTGCATAAACTCTATGTTTATCAGCTAATGCATCAATATTTGGATACCACATTGTGGAGCTTGCATTCATCCCATGCAATAGAACTAAAGGATCTCCATTCTTTGGACCACTAATAATAATATGCGCAGTGCCAAAGCTTGTTTTAATATTTACAGCTTCGTAAGCTATGGGCCAAAGAGCAAGTGTATTATTATATGCTCGTAAGTAACTTGATTCTGCCTTTCGGGTTTTAAACATTGTATAATTTTTAGCCTTAGGTTCTGCTTTTTTGGAACTCACACAAGCCTGAACTAAAACTATAATTAAGAATAATGCTATCATCTTATTGAAAACTCTCAGAGGGCTTTTTTTAGATATTGGGAAAATAAATAAAAGATGCTTTAATGTTATTTCTAATTTCAAAATCTTGTAATTAATCAACCTGGAAAATCAGAATTGAAATTTGTTTTTAAATTATTATTGTTTCAATATACAAAAAAACATGCATTATGATTTCAAGTTCCAGAATATGAATTCATCACTATTTGTATTTAGAATAATATTAAATTTTCAACAACACCCGGTTTCAATGAGTTTTTCCAGTAAAAAAATTGATTCTATTCTTGGCCGCTCTTTTTCTTTATTCCACTTGTTTTCACTAAAAGAAATATCCGTTTTTTTAAAACACCAATTTAAAACCAACATGGTACTTAATGATCTTTTTTTGAAAATTAATTCTAATAATTTCCAACAGAAAGCATAATAAGCGTGCATGCTTCAAGTGCTTCTATTCCTTTGGCTTCAGCTTGCTTGTATAACCAATCATTCTCGGTACCGGGATTAAAAATAATACGTTTGGGATTAAGACTAAAAATGTATTCATACCAAAAGGGTTGATTATGCGATCCAATGTATAGGGTAATGGTATCTACATTTGCAATAGCAGGCATTCCTGTTAATATAGGTATTCCTTTTATAATACCATCTTTAATGCCTACTGGAAAAACAGGATGGCCATACTTATGCAATTTTAGTGTTGCAATATGAGCGTATCTTCCAGGATTAGAACTTGCTCCTAATATAACAGTTCTTTTCATGGGTTTTAAAATCTTATTATATAATCATTGGCTTAATATGAAAGCCTGTAAATTTAAAGATTATATTTCGAATTGGCTTTATTATAGGTATTCTTGATCTGGTATAAGGCATCCCCTATGCTTGCTTCTATATCATCCCATTTTTGTTTGCCTTCATTTAAATGAATTAGCTTATTTTTAATAACAGCCTGTTGATTTTCCAGTTTTTCTAAATCCCCTAATATATCTACTTTTATATCGTCTCTGGCTTGTTCAATATTCATTCGAAGTTGTTTTATTCTTTCCTTCCATTGGTTTAACTCAACTTCGGCTTCTTCCTTGTTAAATGTTTTTTTTTCCATTTGGTTTATTATTTAATTTAATAGAAAAGCAATTATAATTGTGCTGGCTTCAATATTCTATTATGCTATAAAAGTTTTTGTTTTTGCGTTTTCATTGGCTTTAAACGACAAGCTAACTTAAAGCCTTTTTATTTTAATTGTAATATCATGGGTAGCAGGTTCAGTGCCTCCAAAGTAAGGATACAGATAATATTTAACTTTTGTTTTGTTGCATCCTCTTTTAACCATGCAGGTTGTGCCATTTATTGTGAAAAAATAATTATTGTCGCTTGCCCCTAAAACACATTCATATTCCTTTCCAATTTCAATTGTTGTTAACAATTGCGATGATCTCTCTGATTCTACATAACAATAGGCAAATAATTCCAGTTTGTTGTTTAACCACCTCCATCCTATTCTTGCACTGTTGTTATGATGTTGACTATTGCAATCTGAAAAACCATATAATTTATTTATTGAATACTGATTTACAGGATCTTGCAAAGTGTACATGGCCGAGGAATCAAATAAAATTTTAAACCTTAATTCATTTCCAGTGAGTATTTTAACATTCGAAGTTGCCCTATGTTCTCCGGCTGGTATTGTATAAGTTATAAATTCATCCCCTTTTGTGAGTAATTCCTCTTTGTTACATCCATAAAAGAAGAAAAAACTCAATAAAGCCAGAACATAGGAAAGATTAATTTTGCTCATTGTAATATTAAATTATTCTCTTTCAATGAATAAATAATACTGCCAAATAAAAGGCTCTTGCCTAATTCCTTTAATTATTTAATAGTTAATCTGATTTTCAATAAAACATGAAAAATGTTTATGTAGATTTTTTTTCTTTTATCATTTCAAAATTTCCCTGCAATACTTTTTTTACCAGATTAGTGAATGAATTACTTTAATAAAGTATTATTCTCTTATTTTTGTCAAAAAAAATGGATACCAAAGAAAAAAAGATTAGCACATTTGATTCTAGTGGAATGAGCACGATTGAATCATTATTTGGATTGCCTTTTACAACTGAGGAAGCTGAAATAATCGTAATACCTGTTCCCTGGGAAGTTACTGTTTCCTATACTGCCGGTACATCCAATGGTCCTCAAGCAATTATGAAAGCTTCTTCACAGGTTGATCTTTTTGACCCTTACCTTAAAAATGCATGGAAAATTGGTATTGCCATGATTGATTTTCCACAAGAAATTAAGGATAAAAGTGATTTTCTCAGAATAAAAGCATCGCATTATATTGAAAATCTTACGGATGGAACTTTAACAGAAGAAGATCCAACTTCATTAATTATTACCAAGGAAATTAATGATGCTTGCTATGAAATGAACAATTGGGTCAAACAAAAGTCTCTTGAATACCTGAATAAAAATAAATTGGTTGTTCTTTTAGGTGGTGATCATAGTACTCCTTTGGGTTTAATGCAAGCCATGGCAGAAAAATACTCCCGTTTTGGCCTTTTGCAGATTGATGCTCATGCTGACCTAAGAATAGCTTATGAAGGCTTTAAATATTCACATGCTTCAATAATCTACAATGCGCTTGATATTAAAGAAATAGAAAAAGTAGTTCAGGTAGGAATAAGGGACTACAGCGAATCAGAGGCCCTAATCATTCAGAATTCAAAGGGCAGAATTCATACCTTTTTTGACAGGGATATTAAACAAATGCAATATGAGGGACAATCATGGAAATCGATTTGCAATTTAATTGTTGAGCAGTTGCCTCAAAATGTTTATTTAACTTTTGATATTGACGGCCTAGACCCAAAACTTTGTCCAAATACAGGTACTCCTGTTGCAGGGGGATTTGAATTTGAGCAAATTCTTTACCTTATAGAACAAGTTGTAGAATCCAAAAGAAAAATAATAGGCTTTGATCTGAATGAAGTAACTCCGGGAGAAGATGAGTGGGATGCTAATGTTGGCGCACGCTTGCTGTTTAGGATTGCAAACATGATGGCCAAATCAATGGGGAAATCGTGAAATAAAATTGCAAATACCCAATAACAGGTTGAATATTTTATATATTTGCTCGATAATCAATTAATAACAACAAAAACATTTGTTTCAAATAACAAAAAATACTTATGGGAAAAGGCGATAAAAAATCGAAAAGAGGCAAAATTACCATCGGATCTTATGGTAAGAAAAGAATGAAGAAAAATAAAATTTCTTCTGAAGCCATTGCTCCTAAATCTATAAAAAAAGCCGCCACTGCTAAATCAGTTAGTAAACCAAAAGCAGCTGAAGTTAAGGTTAGCAAACCAAAAGCAACTGAGGTAGAAGTAGAAACTGTTAAGGTTACAGAAGTTTCTGAAAAAGAAGTAAAAGCTAAAGTTGCTGCCAAGGAGGATACTGAACCCAAAACAATAAAAAAGGCCGCAAGTGTTAAAAAACCAGCAGCTAAAAAAACGACAGGTAAATAAAGAATATAGTCTATTGCAATATATGTATTAATATAAAAAAAAGCCGGTTTCTAAAAACCGGCTTTTTTTTACCCTATATTTTAATTGAAGAAATTAATTCTTAATCAACTTAATTATAGAATTGTTTTCACTCCCATTTATAATTTTTACGAAATAAAAACCAGCTGCAGGACAGAAATTCAGGGCAGAAGTACCTTCTTTTGAAACAATCGCTTTTTCAAATACAATTCTACCGGTTATATCAGAAACTACAAATCTTGCTCCTGGTTGCAAATCCTCCTGCAATTTATAAACTGCATAGGTAACATCTGTAAAAGGATTAGGAAACAATGTAAGTCCACTAGCCTGAGGAGTAGCTATTTTCTTGTTATCTGTTATTAAATCTCCAGTTACTTCAAATTTATCTAAACCAGCTTCAACTATATGACCAGGACTTGCATCAACTGCATCAAAAGAAATGGTCATTGTTGATGTAAGCGTAATAAAACTTTTCACATTATAGGTCTTTTTTATCCATGAGGAATTATTTGCAGAGGCAGAAGTAACAACCTCCAGAACAACTGTTGTTTGTCCATTATGAATCCTTACTATTAATGAATCATTTGGACCACCTGATCCTCCTCCATTAAAAAACCACCGATAATAGCTTAATTCTGGATTTACGTAATTTGTTAAATCAAAAATCGGAGAAGTTAATACTGTTCTACCATCATCAATATCATCTGAACCAACTGCACCTCCACCATTTCCGGTAACATAAGCTCTGTCTGAACAATCAGTAGTAACATCAGACCCAGGATTGGAAGGAGTTGAGTTCAAAAAAGTTCCTACTGGTTTGCCCCTTGCCCATTTTCCTGCTCCAGCATCTCCACTTTCAGTCCAACCAAAATTAAAGGTAAAATCATCATAAATACCTTTTTCTAGCTGAAAATTAATAGTGTTATTCATTGTGCTAATTGCTTGTGAACTGCATGTTGTAATATAATTCCATTTCCCTGAAGTTACTTCATAAGTTCCTGGAAGCACATTGCATTTTGAAAAATCTCCATTTACATCTGTTAAAAAATTATAACTGTTGGATGAATTTTCAACAAAGACAAAACTGTTGTTAATACCCCCAGAAGTTAACACATTCGATACATTGCCATTAAAATTCACTGTTGTTGAGCTATATAATTTTAAATCCAGTTCAGTAACAAGGCCTGCTGAAAGACTTACTCCATTTATAGTTTTACTTGTGTATCCAGGACTTGAAATACTGATATTGTAAAGACCAGGAGTTGGAATTCCTGTTTTGTAATTCCCTAAAAAGTTAGTTTTTGCAGATGCGGAAGTACCAATTATTTGAATTGTAACGTTAGACAATGGAATACCACAAAGGCTATCGGTAACAACTCCTTCCAGGTAACAAGCCCTTACATAATTTACTCCCAGAACATACAATCCCAACTCAATATCCGAAGCAAGAATGTTTCCTGAGGGTAAATAAGGATAAACGCCCCAACAACCATTAAAACCACCACCAGATAAAGAAGGAGAAGTATCATAATTTCCAACTATTACCATGTTTTCAGGCCTGTTTCCATCCACAACTGCAACACCATCACGGTACCATGAGGTTACTGCAAAATCATTTAAAACATAAGTGTTGTGAACCATAGAATTGGAACCAGGATTTGATTGTACTCTTCCTAATTCTTTAATATTTGAAACATCTGAAACATCATATGAGGTAAGAAAAGAATTATCCACTTCATCTGTAGTAAATAAGGTTTTGCTGTTATCGGATAACCAGGTATTATGAGTGAAATTATTCGGAGTGTTTTGTGTCTCTACCAATACCGGATTAGATTTATTGGCAACGTTTATGGCTGAAAAATATCCTGCATAAACGTGGCTTCCCCATAAAGTATCATTTCTTACTATTCCATCATGAATGTAATTTGTATTGTACTGCCCAACATAATTAGGATTCCATGGATCATTAAGGTTAGCAATAATGGCTCCTCCATTAGCAAGATTACTGCCATAAAGATAGATGTAACCATTATCAATATGTAAGGCATGAATAGTACTTAACTGTCCTTGGATTGCTCCGTTTCCTGACCAGGTTTTATAGGTTACTGTATTTGGTAAATTACTTAAATTTACTATAACCAGGCCTCCTCCTCCCTCGGTTGTAACATATGCATAATTTTGGTGCGTTCTTACTTCTCTCCATATGGATTGTGGACCAGGAATATTTTGCTTTAAAATAGGATTAACTGGATCAGTAACGTCAATAATAGACATTCCCACGGAAGTGCCAACCAATGCATATTCTCTGCCTCCTGCTGAATATCCCCATAAATTTGCCAATTCTACTCCTGCAGGAAAAGTGTATTTTGATTTGAAGCTCATATTTAATTGAGCATAACTAATAGAACCAACTGCAATAAAAAATAATAATGTAACAAGTCTTCTCATAGTGCCTTTTTTTAGATAGAAAGTAAAAGTAAGGTAATTACTTTAAAAAAAAGACTAGAAATATCTTTATTATTACAAGTCTAAGCCTAATTGAATCTGGCTTGAATCTTTTTTGTCTTCATTATTTTTCTTTTTATTCATACTGGGTAATTCTATTTTTGAAATATCAGTACCTGATACTCCTTTAACTGGCTTTTGTTTGTCAGAATCCTTTGGTTGGGTATCCATTTCTGGTTCTGGTTCTGATTCGCTTTCAGGTTCAGTTTCCTGCTCTTCGGAAACAATTAAATTAATTTCTTTTACTTTATTGATAGTAAGTCTTTTGCCCTTTGCCTTTTCTCCTTTTACTCCAATAAAATCATTCAGGTTTATTTGTTCATTATTGAGTTCTTTATCCTTGCTTTTGGCATAACGAATTTCAATTTGAGGTATTGAAACGGTAGTGATTAATTCAAGATTAGATCCCGGAGTTTCACTAATGAAAAGTATTTTCTTGTCCAAAGATTCTATATTGAATCTTTTTACGTAAAACTCCTTTTTCTCCCCTTCCAAATATATAGCCGTTAACACTTTTTGGGCATAAAACTTCTCTATTAATACCATTTCATCATCAAAACGAGTGGATAGATCAAAAGAATTTAATTTGTATTCTCCCAAAGAAGTAATTGTAAGAATTTTATCATCTGCCCCAAAACTGCCAAGATAAGTACCCCTACCCTCATCATTCAATCGTTGAACTGTATCATCAAACCAAATTTTACGTGCCCCAAGTGATGAAACTCCTTGTTGTTTTTGCACTATTTTTTTTATGGGAAATTTGGTTACAGTATTTCCTTGAGAAGCCCTTCCTTTAATTGCCAACTCACCTAAATCTATATCAAAAAACAGCTTTTTTAGTTTCGGTTTTGGTTTAAGGTGAACGGTTAAAACCTCAGCTTCACCGTTAGGATTAGCCGTAAAATAGAGTACTGAAGATGCTTTAGTACCTTTTGTTAAATCGTATACCTTATCTCTGGTGACTCCGGTAACTGCAAACCTTTTCATTAGAATTGCACCCTTGGGGCCATCCTGGTAAATTAAATTATAGACTGTACGGGTATCGTTCTTTTTAAATATGTCAATATGGATAATGTCTTTTCCCACAAAAGCCTTATCAGCAATTTTTGTTACCACAAGAGAACCATCAGCTCTGAAAACTATTACATCATCAAGATCGGAGCAATCGCACACAAATTCATCGCGTCTTAATCCGAAACCGGCAAATCCATCTTCACGGTTAACATAAAGTTTTACATTGTCTGCAGCCACTTGTGAAGCTACAATAGTATCAAAAGATTTTATTTCCGTTTTCCGCTCCCTACCTTTACCATATTTCTTTTTCAGATTTTTATAGTATTCAATTGCATAATCCACAATTGTGTCAAGGTTTTTCTGTACCTCAAGCATTTCATCCTCTATTCCTTTTATATGATCATCAGCCTTAAAGGAATCAAATTTTGAAATACGTTTGATTTTTATTTCTGTAAGCCTAAGTATATCATCTCTTGTAATTTCTCTTTTAAAAAGTTTCTTGAAGGGCTTTAATCCTGTATCTATAGCTTGAATTACAGCTTCCCAGGTTTCGCACTCTTCAATTTTACGGTAAATTCTTTTTTCAATGAATATTTTCTCCAGAGATGAAAAATGCCAGCCTGATTCCAGTTCGGACATTCGTATCATCAATTCTTGCTTTAGCAAATCCACCGTTCTCCTGGTGGCCTCTTTAAGCATTCCTTCAACGCCAATAAAACGAGGCTTATCTTCAAAAATAACACCAGCATTTGGGGATATTGAGGATTCACAGGAGGTAAATGCATACAATGCATCTATGGTTTTATCAGGGGAAATTCCAGCCTGAAGATGAATGATTATTTCAACAAATTCTGCAGTGTTATCTTCAACTTTCCTTATCTTGATCTTACCCTTATCGTTGGCTGTTAAAATAGAATCAATCAGTGTGGAGGTAGTTGTTCCAAAAGGAATTTCTGTAATTACAAGTGTTTTTTTATCAAGGGCAGAAATTTTTGCTCTAACCCTTATCTTTCCTCCCCTTAATCCATCATTATAGGAGGATGCATCCATCATTCCACCAGTTGGGAAATCAGGAACCAGATATACTTTCTTTCCCCTTAAAACATCAATGGATCCATCTATTAGTTCATTGAAATTATGAGGTAAGATCTTACATGCCAATCCAACGGCAATACCCTCAACACCTTGTGCCAATAAAAGAGGGAACTTAACCGGTAGGGTAACCGGTTCTTTGTTCCTGCCATCATAACTTGATTGCCATAAAGTTGTCTTTGGATTAAATACAACCTCAAGTGCAAATTTAGATAAACGAGCCTCAATGTACCTTGGAGCAGCAGCACTATCTCCAGTTAATATATTACCCCAGTTTCCCTGAGTGTCAATCAAAATATCCTTCTGACCTATTTGAACCATGGCATCAGCAATAGATGCATCTCCATGAGGATGGAATTTCATGGTATTACCAATTACATTGGCAACCTTATTATAGCGCCCATCTTCTAATTCGTTCAGTGAGTGCAAAATTCTTCTATGCACCGGTTTAAGTCCATCCTCCAAAGCAGGTACCGCACGTTCCAATATAACATAAGAGGCATAATCCAGGAACCAGTCTTTATACATACCCGCTACATGCACTACATTGTGCATATCTTTGTCTTCCTCACCCTGTGTATTATCCACAGGCTCTATTTCATTTTCTTCGTTTTCTATCATTTCTCAAATAATGTGTAATTATTCCTCCACCAAATCTTTTTCAACTTTAAGATTATCAATAATAAATTCCTGGCGTTCGGGTGTATTCTTACCCATATAAAAGCTAAGAAAAGCACTTATTGAAGTATCCTTTCCGATAATTACCGGGTCAAGTCTAATATCTTTTCCTATAAAATTTTTAAATTCATCAGGTGATATCTCCCCAAGTCCTTTAAATCGGGTTATTTCAGGTTTAGGCCCTAATTTGGCTACAGCTTCCCTTCTTGCCTCCTCTGAATAGCAGTAAATTGTCTCCTTTTTATTTCTAACCCTGAAAAGAGGTGTTTGGAGTATATATAAATGTCCATTTTTTATTACTTCGGGAAAAAATTGCAAAAAGAAAGTAATTAGTAACAAGCGTATATGCATCCCATCCACATCCGCATCAGTTGCAATTACTACATTGTTGTACCTTATTTCCTCAACACCTTCCTCAATATTCAAGGCAGCTTGAAGCAAGTTGAATTCTTCATTTTCATAAACTATCTTTTTTGTAAGCCCGTAACAATTAAGGGGTTTTCCCTTTAAACTAAACACGGCCTGAGTATTCACATCCCTTGATTTGGTTATAGAACCACTTGCAGAATCTCCCTCAGTAATAAACAAGGTAGTGTTTAACCGTAGTTCATGATTTGTATTGCAGTGAGCCCTGCAGTCCCTTAATTTTTTATTGTGCAAACTGGCCTTCTTCGCCCTCTCCCTGGCAAGCTTTTTAACTCCCGCCATTTCCTTACGCTCCTTTTCCGACATTACTATTTTTCTAAAAATAGCTTCAGCTGTTTCTGGATTTTTATGTAAAAAATTATCAAGTTCTGTTTTAAGGAAATCCTGAATAAATGCTCTCACACTTGGCCCCTTTGGTCCCATATCCTGTGAGCCTAGTTTTGTTTTTGTTTGAGACTCAAACACAGGCTCTTGAACTTTTATACTGATTGCGGCAATAATGGATGAACGCACATCAACAGCATCAAAATCTTTTTTATAAAACTCCCTCATTGTTTTTACAACAGCCTCTCTGAATGCACCTTGATGTGTTCCTCCTTGAGTTGTATGCTGTCCGTTTACAAAAGAATAATATTGCTCCCCATAGGAATTTCCATGGGTTAAAGCCACTTCTATATCCTCCCCTAAAAGATGAATAATTGGATATTCAATGGTTTCACTTAAGTTTTCAGTCAAAAGATCAAGCAGTCCATTCTCTGAATGAAACTTGTTTCCGTTGTAATGTATGGTAAGGCCAGTATTCAGGTAAGCATAATTCCAAAGCATACGCTCAATGTATTGAGGCACAAATCTGTAATTTATAAATATGCTTTCATCAGGTGTAAATGTTACAATAGTTCCGTGAGTTATGGTTGTATCCTGTAGTTTATGGTCTTCTGTTAAAAATCCTTTTTCAAATTCCGCAATTTTTGTTTTTCCATCCCTTACCGATTGAATTTTAAAATGCGATGACAATGCATTCACAGCCTTTGTTCCTACTCCATTAAGACCTACTGATTTTTGAAATGCCTTTGAATCATACTTGGCACCGGTATTTATTTTTGAAACACAATCTATAACTTTTCCCAATGGAACCCCTCTACCATAATCCCTTACAGTTACTTTTTTTTCCTTTATGGTTATTTCTATTTTTTTACCATAACCCATCATATACTCATCAATGCAATTATCTATCACTTCTTTTAGTAGCAAATAAATGCCATCATCCTGAGATGATCCATCTCCTAATTTACCAATATACATACCAGGACGAAGCCTTATATGCTCTTTCCAGTCTAGTGACCGGATACTGTCTTCATTATAATTATTTTCAACCATTTGATTTTGTCAGTCTTAAAATATGCTAACTGTGCGGAGTATAGCCTGTAAAACTAACAATTTATGTTACTCATAATGGACTACCTTGTGCATAATTATCAACAGCTTTTTAACGGTTATTTCAAGGGCATTAGTATTGAATTAGTTCAAATGGCTTTAGAGGTACAGTTTTTAAATGCAATTATTTGATTTCTTTGATTTGAAATAGCCATGCACGAACCGTTCACAAACGCTAATGAATATAACATGGCAAATTATATACATATGAAAATAATGGATCTTGTAATAATTATTTATATTGTAATGAATGACATTTTTAAACAGAAAAAATCGGTAAATTTGTGGGATAAAGTTATTTAAAGAGAACGATAAAATAGTATTAAAACAATATACCATGAAAAAGATACTTGTTCCTGCTGATTTCTCCCCAACGGCAGAAAATGCAATGAAATATGCCATAAATTTTGCTAAAAAATTCCAGGCTGAAATTGTTTTTTTCTACTCCAGTCATATTCCTGTAATTACACCTGGTATTCATGCTGAGGCATATGAAGAAATGGTTGAAAAAGAGATGATAAATCATAAAAATAAACTTGAACACCTAACAAGTGAACTTTGTGAGAAAGCAGGCTTTGAAAAAGACAGTTATACTTCAATTGTTGGCAGTGGATTTGCAGGAGATGAAATTCCGGAGATTGTTCAAAAACAAAATTGCGATTTAATTATTATGGGAACTACCGGTGCAGGCGGACTTAAGAAATTATTTGGAAGCATAACCTATCACATCATAAAATTAAGCACTACACCAGTTATTGCTATTCCAGATGGTTTCCCTTCCCATGTAATGCCTACCAAAATTGTTTTGGCTACCGATTATAAAGGTCCAATACCTCATATGGAATTGCTTCAGGAAATTTCCCTGGTTAACAATTCTGATTTATTGATTTTCAATGTTCAAAAAGAGCAGGAATATTCCCCCTCAATTGAAGAAGCTATTCAAGGTTTGGCAATTGAAGATGCTGTAAAATCAGTTAATCACTCCTACCATTTTTCTGTTGATGATAATGTAACAGAGTCAATTAAGGATTTTACAGAAAAAGAAAATGCAAATTTATTGGTAATAATACCACATGAACACGACTTTTTTGAAAGAATTTTTGGCATAAGCACTACAAAGGAACTTGCGCATTCTGCAAATATTCCATTGTTTATTATTACAGAAAACACTAAAAAATAAAAAGAGGCTTCGTCTTTAAAATTTGAATTAAAGTGATTTTCTTGAAAAGAATTTATGAATAAAGGAATATTAATTGTTTTCATTTTTTATTTCTTCCCGGCTTTTCCGGTATTGAGAGCTGAGGTTTTTTTGCTGAAAAAAGAAATTACAATCTCTAATGAACATGTATACCTACAATTCAGCCCTTTTGAATTCCCAAACTATGTTTTTAACGAAAATAGCACTGAAAATAATGGCCAAGTTATACGAAGTGAAGGCTACCTCCTGAAAAAACATCTTGAAAACCAGGACAAAAAACAAGCAAAAAACGTTTTGCAACTCAACTTAATTCCCCTTGCTTTTACTTCTTTCAATCTCTTTTATGAACGAAAAGCATTTAGCAATGCTTCCTTTGTTATGGGTTTTAATTATTACTTATCAAAAAGAAATTTTTTTAAATACTATAATTCTAAATGGTTTTCAACCACAATTGATTTCAGATGGTATTTTTCAAAACAGGAATTAAGTGGTTTGTATATAAGTCCTTACTTAAAATACAGGTATATCATTGATTTTGATATTGTTAACTATCTTCCCGATCCATCTGGTGCTTCAAGCATTGAAACTCCTGTTCAGGACGAACATTGGCATTATGCCGGAATGGGAATAACAACCGGCTATCAGAAAGTTTTCAACACGGGATTTACTCTTGGGTTTCTTTTAGGTGGTGGATATTATCCAATAGTAGTTTTAAGAACTATAAATCCTGAATATACCATCAATAAAGGTTTAAGAACAGAATTAAGAGCAGGACTTACTGCTGGCTTCGCATTTTAATTTTTTTTAAGGGAAGAATATTCCTAAAAATAGAGTTTTTCAAAACTCTTTTCAATCTCCTTCCCTTCTGCTTACCTTGATTTTTACATTGGTATAAGAATTGGAACACCACATATGACTTAAGTTATTCAGGAACCAATTGATGATAACACCGCAGATAAGAGTATTTCATGCAAATTAAATCAGTTGCACTGAAAAAAAAAGGCGGCTAAAAAACCGCCTTTTTTATTTATTTTGAAGTGCTTATTTACTCCCAATCAACTCTATAAACAACTAATTAAAGATTTTTTTTGAACATTTTTTAAAATCGCTTTATAATGTTTGCTTTATTGAATCTCCAATAGTTCAATTTCGAAAATTAGGGGTGAAAAAGGTTCAATTACTCCACCAGCTCCTTCAGATCCGTATGCAAGTTTTGAAGGAATATACAATTTCCATTTAGATCCTTTTGACATCAAAAGCAAGGCCTCCTGCATTCCTGGAATTACACTTGAAACTGGGAATTTCATTGGCTCTCCCCTTTCATAGGAACTGTCAAATACAGATCCATCGAGCAACATTCCCTGATAATGAACCAATACACTATCTACTATGGTTGGTTTTGGTCCATCTGATTTAACTATAATTTCATATTGTAAGCCAGAGGCTGTTTCAAAAACACCCTTGCGTTTCTTGTTTTCTTCAAGAAATTTCTCTTCTATGATTTTATTGACATCAATTTTACGTTTTTCAAGATCAGCAATATATTTTTGAACAACTCCAGTAGCTTGTTCTGGCTCAATTAACAGTTTTTTGGATAGCAAAACATCATTTACTCCCTGGATTAATAAATCAACATCTATAGTATCAAGTCCGGCACTCTTAAGATTTTCACCGATACTTAAACCTAAGGCATAGCTAAATAGATCAGTTGGGTTTTCCAATGTGTTTGTATTTGATTTCTTCTCTGTTTTCTTTAATAAATTACAGGATGATAAAGCTCCAATCAACATTACTACAATGAATACTTGTTTTTTCATTTCAAAATGGTTTTAAACTGTTAGGCCACACTTTTAAAATAAAGTGAATAATGTAAATTAAAACAGTTGTTAGTTTACAAATTTAAATACTTTCTAATCTCTATTAAATTTAATTAAATTTCTGCAAAGGTCCTAAAGTTTGATAAACTACAAAATGATTATTGCAAATACAGTTAATTAAATCATTTGTTGATGCAGAAAAGAGATGGAAAGATTGGAAATTAAAAAGAGGAAGCGTATTACTTTATTTGTAAACTTAGTCTTTGGTTGAAGAACCAAATTTGTTTTTAAACTTAAGCAATATACTTGAAAATGATGATGTTAATAAACTAGCAAGCGGTTTAATTGCAAAAGAAGGAAGTTTAGTGTATTTTTTTGCAATTCCTTTGAAAACCATGCCTGCAATTTGAATTGAAGCATAACCCACGACTGAATTTTTAATAAAATCAGGTATGTATTTTTGAAAAGGGGCATCAGTATCAGGAAAAACATTTTGAATTTTCTTTATTCCATCCTTAAGCACTTCACGGTGCATTTCCCTGCGCACTTTGAGTTCAAGTCTCTGAAGTTTTAATTGTTCAATGTTATTAATTTTCTTCATCCTCTGATTTTAAACTATTTTGAATACTACCAATGAAGTAATTCATAATAGGAATTATTAGAAGTTTTTTTCTGAAAATAAATAAGGCAATTACGAATATTAGATGAATTAAAGCAACCAGAAAATAGCCAGTAGATGCAGAATTAAAAACTTCAGAAAATTTTATAGACAGTCCAATACTTATTAAGATTATAATAACAAAACAAAACAACAGCAGGATTATAGCTGAAATAAGAGAAGAAAATGCCAGTGTTGACTTTTCTATCAATGTCAGTTTAAACAACTCAAGGTTGGTGTTAACATAACCTTTTATATGTTCATAATAATATTCTGCTTTTGATTTTAAATCATCCATTATTATTCTTTGATTATCTTATTGATTTCAGCGTCTATTTTATTAGAAAATTCATCCATTTTAGTAGAAAATTTTTCCTTTACATCCTCAAGAATTTCTTTGCTTAACTCTTTTCCGTTTTCGACCTTGTCAAGCAACTCATTCGCTAAATCATCTATTGAGTTTTTAATTTTTTTTCTTGTTTTTGATCCTTTTTCAGGGGCAAGTAAAATCCCTAAGGCTGCTCCCGCAGCAAGACCGGCAAGCAATGCTAAAAATACTTTTGCATTTTTATCCATTTTTTTGAAGTTATAAAGATTAAGCAAATCCAGAATAAAATTGCCATATCAGCTTAATCAGGTTGAAAATATACTTAGTAAGCGCATTATTTGTATGCTGGAATAACAAATATAGTGTTTTTTTTAGTATTAATTGGTCGAGCATTTTTAATTTAATACGCATTAAAAACACAAGCTCTAAATACTGTTCAAATAATTTTTTTGAACTAAAAAATTCCATTGTTCTGCACAGGAGAGAATTTTCAAAATTAGCCAAAAAAAATAATCAGATAAATTCTACGTTTAAATCGAATGGTTTGTTGAAATTTTATCAAATTCAATAGTAGCAGGCATTTAAAAGCCATCAAATCTCATTTTGTTGATACAATTTCAATTCTCTCATTAAAAATTGATAATCAAACTCTTAAGTGTTTTTTTGTAAAAAAAATTGCTTTAATAAATAAATCATTTATTTTTGCATATAATATATCCTCTTAAAATATGAAAAAATTAAGTATAGTTGTATTGGCTTTGGCACTTGTTGGATCAGTTTTATCTTCATGCAAAAGCCATGAAAAATGCCCGGCATATGGGAAAGTATCCCAAACTGAGTCTGCTGTAAATTCCTAATTAAGCCCTGTTAATTCAGGTACTTTTTTGTTTTGGTGGAATTTTAACACCATAATTTGCTGTATGTCTTTAATTTCAATTAATTTGAAGCTTTTTTGAAAGTGTTTATTTTTTAATATTCACTTTTTTTCTTTTATATCCCCTTTAATTGAAGGATAAATTATACAAAAACTTAAATATTTCGATTTTTAGCAATGGGAATTTCAAGCTGAAAAAAATCAAATTTTAAAAAGTCAAATTCAAAAATTAAATTTAACCGTTTGTTTGATTTCTGCCTTTAAGCTTTTAGCCACAGGACAATTTAAAGCTGCATTTTTCAACAATTGTTTTTCCTTTTCAGAAAATTGATTTTCAGGCATTGTAAAATCTAAAATAATTTCACCTACTCTCCTGGGCTCAGAAGCCATGATTTTAGATAGAGTAATTCTTGTGCCTTTAATATTTAAATTGTTATTATCAGCTACAATCCCCATAACAGTAAGCATACAAGAACCTAAGGAAGCACAAAGCAAATCAGTTGGGGAAAAGGCTAGTCCTTTACCATTGTTATCCACTGGAGCATCAGTATTTATTTTGCTTCCTGATTTCAAATGCACTGATTCAGTGGTTAGATCACCCACATAATCTATTTTAGCTATTTCCATAAGCAAATGTAATAATTTAAAGGTAATTGCGTATATTTGTAATTGCATTTAAATGATACATTTATATCCTTCTGAATGAAAAAAACACTGTTTCTAATTATTGGTATTTCCTTTGCTGTTTCAGCCTTTGTAAATGCACAAATTCTTCCTCCTGATGGTGGAGAGTCTACAGGAGATGAAGTACTTTACAGAAACGAAATGCATGGTGGTGCTTTTATTCATTCCAATGGTTTGGGCTTGTTTTTCAGAAAAGGTAAGCATGTAACAGGCAAAAGAATGCTTTTTTATGAGATTGATCTTACCAATATAAAACATCCCAAAGGTTATAAAGGTATAAACCCTTTTGAAGAAAGAGCAAGACAATATGTTTATGGAAAACAGAATTCTTTTGCAGTTCTAAGGCCAGGAATCGGAATTCAAAATGTATTGCATAGTAAAAACAGGAGAAAAGGCGTAGAAGTTAGATATCATTCCTATATAGGTGCCTCCTTGGGGTTTGTAAAACCTGTTTACCTTGAAATCATCAAACATGAGAACAATCAAAAAATTAATGTTATTGAAAAGTATGATCCTGAGCGTCATCATTTAGATAATATTTACGGCAAAGCTCCTTTTTCAAAAGGACTGGGAGAAACACGGTTACAACCTGGAATTTATGGAAAATTTGGAATGAGTTTCGAATATTCCGGTTATGACGATTTTTTAAAAGCAATTGAAGCTGGAATAGTAGTGGATGCGTATACCGAAAAAGTTCCCCTAATGGCTTTAACTGACAACAACCGCGTTTTTATTAATTTCTATATCAGCTTTTTAATAGGAAAAAGAGAATTTTAACTAATTATGTCCCATAACCATTCAGTAATAAAGGATGATTCTACAATCATTCAATCTCCCCGCAAACCTCATTGGCTAAGAGTAAAATTACCAACAGGAGAAAAATATGCAAAAGTCAGAAAATTAGTAGATGAACATCAGCTTCATACGATCTGCCAAAGCGGGAATTGCCCTAACATGGGCGAATGTTGGGGAGCAGGAACCGCTACTTTTATGATTCTGGGTAACATTTGTACACGGTCTTGCCGCTTTTGTGCAGTTGCAACTGGAAGACCAAAAGCAGTTGATACCAACGAACCAATGCGGGTGGCCGAATCAGTAAAATTAATGAATATCAAGCATTGCGTAATTACCTCTGTGGATCGTGATGATTTGAAAGATGGAGGATCCATAATTTGGGCTGAAACAATAAAAGCGATAAGGGCAGAAACTCCTGCAACAACCATAGAAACTTTAATACCTGATTTCCAGGGAAAGTGGGAAAATTTAGAGCGAATTATTGAAGTAGCGCCTGAAATAGTTTCTCATAATATGGAAACTGTAAGAAGATTAACCAAACAGGTTAGGGTACAAGCAAAATACGATAGAAGCCTGGAAGTATTGAGAAGATTAAAAGAAGGTGGAATGAAAACCAAAACCGGAATAATGGCAGGACTTGGTGAAACCATTGAGGAAGTATTGGAAACCATGGATGAACTAGTTGCAGTTGGAGTTGATATTTTAACCATTGGACAATACCTTCAGCCTACTTCAAGTCATATTCCCGTAACAGAATTCGTTACTCCGGAAGTGTTTGAATTTTATAAAGTTGAAGGCTTAAAAAAAGGATTCAGAATAGTGGAAAGTGGTCCTTTGGTAAGATCTTCATACCATGCAGAAAAACATTTATTCTAAATAACCAGAATTTTTGAGCGTTAAAAAAGTATGGCATTTTTACAATGACTCAAATTAAATAAGACATAAGATGAAAAAAACAAGAATAGCAATTAATGGTTTTGGCAGAATTGGCAGAACATTTTTAAGAGCAATGCTTGATAATGATAAACTCGAAATTGTTGCAATTAACGACCTTACTAATCCAAAAACTCTCGCACATCTTTTTAAATATGATTCTGTACATGGGGTTTATAAAGCAAATGTTAAAACAGAGGATAATTTTATAGTAATTGGTAACATCAAAATTCCTGCTTTTTCTGAAAAAAAACCTGAACTTCTCCCCTGGAAAGAACTTCAAGTTGACATAGTAATTGAGTCAACCGGTTTTTTTCTTACACGTGAATCAGCTTCAGGGCATATAAAGGCTGGAGCAAAAAAGGTGATTTTATCTGCCCCGGCAAACGATCCAGAAATAAAATCGGTGGTTATGGGTGTAAATGAACATATCCTTGACGGAACCGAGGATATCATTTCCAATGCTTCCTGCACTACAAATTGTGCAGCACCAATGATAAAAGTATTGGATGAAAATTTCGGGATACAAGCTGCTCATATATTAACCATTCATTCTTATACTGGTGATCAGAGTTTGCATGATTCTCCCCATAAGGATCTTCGAAGAGCAAGAGCAGCTGCCATGTCAATAATTCCTACTTCCACTGGAGCAGCTAAAGCCATAACAAGTATTTTTCCGCATTTAAAAGGGAAAATGGGTGGTGCTGGAGTTCGGGTTCCGGTTCCTGATGGTTCTTTAACCGATATAACCTGCACAATTAATAAACCTGCCACTTTTGATCAAATTAATGAAGCCTTTAATAAAGCTTGCATTGGTTCTTTAAAAGGAATTATGGAATATACCCTTGACCCAATAGTGTCTGTTGATATTGTTGGCAATCCACATTCCTGTGTTTTTGATCCCGAATTAACCTCTGTAATTGGAAATATGATAAAAGTTGTAGGATGGTATGATAATGAGGCAGGATATTCAAACAGACTGGTAGACTTGATTTTAAAAATTAGAGATTAATCTATTTGCCTTCTCATTGAATTTTGAGAGAGAGACAAAAAATGGAATCATTGCTCGAACCGCTTGAGCTCAAGTTTATCTCCGTCATAAACTGCATAGCTGCAGTAATTCATCCACTCTCCTAAATTAATGTACCTGCTATTTTCTGAAAGTTGAATATCCAGTGGCAAATGCCTATGACCAAAAATAAAGTAATCGATTTTTTTAGCCTTTTTTAATTCTTCCTTACAAAATTGTACCAGCCATTCATTTTCTTCTCCCAAAAAAATTTCGTCCTTTTTTCTGTTGATTTTCCTGCTCCTTGCACTAAAAAAATTTGCAATACCTATTCCTAAATTTGGATGGACCCATCCAAACATCCAATGGCTAAATTTACTTTTAAATACTTTTTTTATAAACTTATAACCTTTATCTCCAGGACCTAATCCATCTCCATGGCCTAAATAAAATGATTTTCCTGCAATCTCTTTTTCAATCGGATTTCTATAAATAGTTACACCCAATTCTTTGGGCAGGTAATCAAAACACCACATATCATGGTTTCCTGTAAAAAAATGAACCGGAATTCCAGCGTCACATATTTCAGCAATTTTACCGAGTAATCTTACATATCCTTTAGGAACCACCGTTTTGTATTCAAACCAAAAATCAAAAACATCCCCCATAATATAAATTTCCTTAGCATCATTTTTAATTTCGTCCAACCACCTTACTATTTTTTTCTCCCGGTCCAAACTGCTTTTGTAATCGGGTACACCTAAATGAAAATCAGAAATAAAATAATATTTTTTCATCTGTTCCATTCCTTATAATTCGAATTTTCTAACTAAATTAAAAGGATTTAATTGATGAAGATTAAGAATAAATCTAACTTTTTGAAGGTATTTAAGCTGATTTAAATCACTTGACATAGCCAGTGGAAAATATATTTCAAAAATATCCCTTACAACAACAACTGCTATACCTGTATTCCAGGCTAAACTAATTGCAGGATTTCCAGAATAGGAGGTTAATCCAAGATCTCCATATAAAGAAAGAGGAATTTTTCCGGGATAAGCAATTTTTATATTCATGCTGGCTAACCAATCATCAGAAAAAGCAAGTGTTGTGTAATTTTTAAATCCTCCATCATTTAATGGGAATTGCCTGCTTAACAAGCCCGATGATTCTCTACGTCCTAAGAATACATGATCATACATATAATCTGTATTACCAGCAATCCCATAATTAAAACGATTGCTTGAACCATCATTGTATAGAAATTTTCCTGCAAACAATCTTATATCAACGCCTTTTGATGTTTTTTGATAAGAAAACTTATAATTAAATTCAAGGTTTGCCTTTATAAATCCTTTGCCCTGCTGTATAGCTGCCTGGTAATTGTATGGATTAAGGGTTCTGGATTCTATAAATTTAAAATCTGCTTCGTTCACAAAATAGGAAGTGTTTCCCTGTGAAATACCTGTATAATTTCCTTCAAAATCATAGTGTGGAAAATCATAATCCTCCAAAATATTTACATTTCGAATACTCAGAAAATAATTTTTTGAACTTAAAGGATTCTTATTATTAAAATGAAAATGTACAGCAGGTTCTAATTTCTGGTAATGGTTTATATTGGGAGATGCAGATATAGCAAATTTTTCAGCATTTAATCCAAATCTAATATGTTTAAGAATCGAATTGTTTGGATAAATATTATAATTTAAATTTATTATTCCAGCTTCTCTTTTAGTGCCAAAGCTATACATAGGGGCTAGCAGATATTCAAACTTTTTTTGAGGTAGCGTATTATTGTAAAAAGCCACTCCAACCATAAATTTATTGTAATTATTCCAACCTACTATGGGTGTATAAAAAATTTGTTTTTTTATAGGATGTTCAATACTACCAAGAAACTGAAATTTAACAGGGTTTGACTTTTTAAATAATCCATTTGTACGGGAAAAACCATTTCTACGGTTGATTTCAGGAATGTAATTCTCTGCATCTATAATTAACCTTTCAGATGAAGGAAAATTAACATTAAATGTTTTTTTACCCTCAAACCCCTCAAACCATTGATTAGCCAATACCGAATCAGCAGATACAGCAGAAATTGAAACAGGCGAAAGAATATCACCCTTGTTGGATATAGTAATATCATAACAAACACCACTTTGGCCTTCCAAGCAATTGACCTTATTTATAGTGTTTAATTTGTAATTTATTTTTCCTGTGGTATTAATAATATCATTAAAAAACCAAGGCATTTGTTTTCCTGCGTTTTCCTCAATTATTTTTTGTAAATCTTTAGGATAAGGATGCTTGAATTTCCATGTCTCGTAATACTTTTTCATTATTGGATCAAAAATATCGGGACTCATATAGGCTCTTAAATAATCGAAAACTATGGCTGATTTAGAATATACAATGGCACCATAATTAAGGGTAGTGTATTCAGGAGCAGGCAGTTCAATAGGTTGATCAAGATTTCTCCTGGCGTTTATCAGGTAAGAAAGCTCGTACTGTGTTTTATGTGAAAATTCATCCAGTCCAAAAGTTTTTGCCAGCCCTGCTTCCTTAGACATACCCATTATTCCTGCATTGGGATACTTGTTACGAAAATAGAGCATTTCATATAAGGAGTTGAGTCCTTCATCCATCCAGGGATGCGTACGTTCATTAGAACCTAAAATTCCATAAAACCAATTGTGCCCTACCTCATGTATAATTACATTTTCAAGTGAAAAAGCATTCCCAGAAGTGCCAATAACAGTAATATTGGGATATTCCATGCCAGCACCAGCACTAATGGATCCGTCAACGGCTGTTACATGATTATAAGGATAATCACCCAACATTTTAGAATAAAAAAAAGTAGCATCATTTAAATATTCAATACTACTTTTCCACAATCTTGCTTCAGCATTGGTAAACATGGACCATAATTCCACTTTTCTCTTAGATTCAGGAAGTTCAACTTCTCCATAAAGAATATGGTATCTTTTATCTGCAAACCAGGCAAAATCATGAATGTTCTCCTGAACAAAAGTCAAGGTTTTTAGTTCTTTAGCAGATTCAGGAAAAGTATTTTCACTTTGGAATTCAACTATTTGCTCTGTTTTCTTTACCTTTTCCATCATCCACTCCCTTTCCTCCTCACCGTTAACTAAATCTCCGGTGGAACCTACAACGTAATTGCTTGGCAGAGTAATGGAAACTTCAAAAGAACCAAATTCAGAATAGAATTCGCCCTGATGTAAATAAGGCATCTCATGCCAGCCTTTATTATCGTATACTGCTGGTTTTGGATACCATTGCGTAATCTGATATGCCTGACCAATATGCCCAAGCCTTGAAAATAAACCATCAGGAATTTTTACAAAAAAAGGAGTTGAAATTGTAATTCTTTCTCCATGTGCAATAGGTGAAGGCAATGTTATTTTAGCAATATCAATATTTTTATTATCAAATTGCCATTGCACTTTATTGTTATTTACTTTAAAGTCAATACTATCGATATATCCGCGCTGCTTTTCCTCGGCAAAATAAAATTTAGTTTCTCCTAAACTCATCAGCTGATTTGCAAGGGCTGTAGAGTTGTTTCTATATGCATTAGGCCATAAATGCATATAAATTTCACTTAATGCATCAGGAGAGTTATTGATGTATTCAATTTCTATAAAAGCACTTAATGTATGACTGGTATCATTCAGGCTTGCTTTGATTTTATAGTTAACCTGCTGTTGGAAGTACTCCTGGCAGATTGCAGGAAAATGAAAAGCAGCAATGATTAAAATTATCAATGCTGCTTTTGTTTTAGAATTACTCATCCTGTTAATTTAAAACTTGTTCAAGTTTGTTCTCCAGATCCTGACCTCTTAAACCTTTAGCAAGAATTTTCCCGTCTTTATCAACTAAAACTGTAAATGGAATTCCGGAAAAGCCATACTGCTTTACAACAGGAGAATTCCAAAATTGAAGATCGCTAATTTGTGTCCAGGGTAATTTATCTTCTTTTATAGCATTTACCCATGATTCCTTGTCTTTATCTAAAGAAACACCTAAAATGTCGAATCCCTTGTCCTTATACTTGTTGTATAATCTTAACATGTTGGGATTTTCAGCCCTGCAGGGTTTACACCATGCAGCCCAAAAATCTATCAAAACTACTTTTCCTTTTAAATCAGAAAGTGAAAATATTTCGTCCTTTGGTGTTTTTAAGGTAATATTAGGTGCATCTGAACCAATTGCAGTTCTTTTCATGTCTGCTACCCTGTTGCTTAAAGCTTTAACATAAGGTGATTCAGGATATTTTGCGGAAAGATTTTTATCAACTTTCACAAAATAGTCAAAATCAGCATCTGGATTTAATTGTTCAATTGCCGCTAATCCAACAAAAGAATCCGGATTTTTATCAATAAAATTTTTGATATAACTTCCAAGATTCGCAATGGATATATTGTATTGAGCCTCTAAAACAGTATTCATTGAATCCATTAAAGGATGATTTACATATTGCTGGAATACCTGTTGAATAGAATCTCTGGTTCTATAGTTGTTTTTTAAAAAGTTATTGAGCTCCCATAATTGCATTGAATTCTCTGATCCTTTCACCGTATAGGTTTCAGCAAGGTTTGAAGCATCTCCTGTTATGGAAACACTTTCTGCGGAATCAAGTATTAAAATTATGTAATTGTTAGGATTTATGCTTAACCTGTAAAAACCTTTTTGAGTGATTTTAGGGGTTAAAAAAAAGTTTCCCTTTTCATCAATGGTTGCTGAATCTCTTGGCAATACTTGATTAATGCTTAATTCCTCCAGCATTATTTTTTCATTCCCGCTGTTTGTAAAGCTACCTGAAATTTCAAAACTTTCACTTTTTTGATTACAAGAACTTATTGCTACTACTGCAATTATAAGAATCAGGATTTTTTTCATTTTCATTTTTTTTATATTTATATTGAATTACAACAATCAAATAGATCTATTATTGGTCTTCTTCTAGTTTTCTTTTTAATAACTCCGTAGCTATTTTTGGATCTGCTTTCCCATTTGATAGTTTCATTACCTCGCCCATAAACAAACCCATTAATCCTGTTTTACCATTTTTATAATCCAGTACTTTTTCAGGATATTTTTCTATTGCTTGGGATACATAAAGCATCATGGAGTCTGAATTTTGTTCCTGAATCCAGTTGTTTTGTTGAGCAATTGTTATTGGCTCTAATAAAGGGTTTTGTACCATAAGCGGGAATACCTTTTGAGATGCTATTGTATGGCTTATTTTACTTTCATCAATAAGTTTGATAAGCATAGCGATTTGGGAAGGTTTAACAGGAAACTGTTCAATTCCCATGGCATGTTGATTAAGATAAGATTTAATATCACCCATAATCCAATTTGTTGCAGCTTTATAATTTCGAGTTTCCTTTATTAATTCTTCAAAATAAAGAGCAAATGGTTTAGATTCAGTAAGTACAGCGGCATCATAGCTTGAGAGCCCTAATTGATCCACATACTTTTTATATAAAGCATCTGGTAATGGTGGTAAAGAGGCTTTAATTTTATCAATATATTCTTGTTTAATAATGACTGGTTGAAGGTCTGGTTCAGGAAAATACCTGTAATCATTAGCAGCCTCTTTTGATCGAAGTGAAAAAGTAGTTCCTGTAACAGCATCAAAACTTCTTGTATCCTGCATTATAGCTTCAGATTTTTCAACCAATAGTATTTGTCTTTTTATTTCATGTTCAATTGCTTTTTGAACATGACGCATAGAGTTCATGTTTTTAACCTCCACTTTAGTCCCAAACTTTTCACTCCCTTTTAACATGACAGAAATATTGGCATCGCATCTTAAACTTCCTTCTTCCATGTTTCCATCACAAATTTCAAGATATCTAACTAGTTTTCTAATTTCAGAAACAAACTGATATGCCTCCTCTGAGGTTCTTATATCTGGTTCAGTTACAATTTCAAGCAATGGAACTCCTGCCCTGTTTAAATCTATTAATGAATCATATGGATCCTGATCGTGGATACTTTTTCCTGCATCCTCCTCCATATGAATACGTGTGAGCGCTACTCTTTTTTCTTCTCCGTTTACCTTTATAGTAACAAAACCTCCGGTACAAATTGGTGTTTTATCCTGGGTAATTTGATAACCCTTAGGTAAATCAGCATAAAAATAATTTTTCCTGGCATACTGGTTTACTTCCCTAATATTGCTATTGCATGCAAGCCCTAGCCTTATTGCATACTCAATAACCTTTTTATTTGTTTTAGGCAAAGTTCCCGGATGTCCTAATGATATTACACTAACATTGGTATTTGGAAGATTTCCATATTCAGAAGGATCAGAAGAATACGCTTTACTTCGGGTAGCTAATTGTATATGTATTTCAAGACCTATAACTGGCTCGTATTTATCAAAAACTGGGTCAATTGTACTCATTGATTCTCCTGGAACTTAAAGTTTTATAATTTTCTCTGTTTTCTCAATACCTTCACCTTTAATCTTTAGAAAATAAATTCCTGAAGGAATTTCATTTTCAAAATTGATGTCAAAAGTAGTATTTCCACTTAAATTTACTTCTTTAAAATAAATCGTTCTTCCTGTAAGATCATAAACTGAGAAAATACAATTACCATTACCATTTGGTAACTGTACTTTTATTGTGTTATCAAATGGATTGGGAGCAATGGTAACATCAAGATTTTGTGTAATTGTTTTAGAGGAACTTACAGCTTGTTCTGCATTTAAAATAAAAAGCCCATTTTGACGATCCGATGCAAGTAAAATTCCACTTGGCAGGTAAGGATAAGCTCCCCAACAGCCATTGTAAGTATTACCGGAGGCATAAGAATTCCCATTTTGAGGATGTGTATCGAAATAACCTGATTTATATGGGGCCTGGGGGTCGGTTATATTAAAAATTTGTACCCCATCTTCATAATAAGATATTACAACATTATTTCCAATAATATAAGGATTATGGGCTGTTGCTCCTTCATTTGATTTAAAAGTGGATTGTACCTTAATATCTGAAAGATCTGATACATCAATTACTTTAACTGCCATGTTTTTAGGGACTTCATCACAAAAAACCATTGTTCTTCCATCTTCAGTTAACCAACTACTGTGATTATAGCCAGCATCAGGATAAGATGTAATTGAACCTAATTTATTTAAAGTATTGTTGGGTAAAAAATTATAAACATGCAAACCATAAAAGCCTGCAGATACATAAACTGTATCGTTTCTTACAAACATATCATGTACCATTGCAACATCCGGATCATCAGTTATTAAACTTCTAAGTAACAATGGTTTTTCAGGATCTGAAAGGTCATAAACAGACATTGAGGAATAAGTGCTGGGTAAAGAATTGACATTGGCACAATAAAGATTGTTTTTATCTACAAATAAAGTATGAGCTGTTGCAAAAATAGAATCCGAATCAAAAACAACATGAACTGAATCAGGCAGGAAGGACATATCAGCAATTTGAAAACTGTTAGGTTGGGTATCATCACTAATCATATAGATATACTTACCATAATTTTTATATTCCCTCCAAATGCAATCACCTCGTTTTCCAGGCACGAAATCACGCAATACAGGGCTGCTTGGATTAGTCACATCTACAAAGTAAGTTCCATTGTTTCCTCCAAAAATAGCGTATTCTTTATTTTTTATGGCATCAAAATATCCCCATACACTATTGTAATTTACAGCTGTGGCTGTATGTGTTATGGAAGAGTCTTTCCAAACCGAATAAAGGCTAATATTTTCCGAATCATATTGGGCCTTTAATGCAATAGATGATAGTAAAATTAAGAACAGAACAAAAGTTGCTTTTTTTATCATAAATAAAATATTAAATTTCAGAAATAAGTTTTTTCATAATCAAAGTCATTTTAGGTTCGGCAATCTCAGCAATACGTTGAACATCTTCGTGTGTAACTTTAACAATTTTACCTGGCACACCTAAATCGGTAATAATTGAAATTGCAAAACAAGGTATATCCATTTGTCTAGCAACAATTACTTCTGGAACAGTTGACATTCCAACAGTATCCGCACCTATATTCCTCACATAAATGTATTCAGCAGGTGTTTCAAGGCAAGGACCGGATAAACCAGCATATACACCCTCCTGAATCTTTATATTATTTTTTGCAGCAATTCCCCTTGCTTTTGCTACAAGTATTTTATCGTAAGCCTCACTCATATCAGGAAATCTTGGTCCGAGTTCAGGGTAATTCCTACCTATTAATGGATTTGTAGGGAAAAGATTAATGTGATCATTAAGAATCATTAAATCTCCAATTTCATAATCTGGATTAACCCCCCCACTCGCATTTGATAAAAACAATTGCTTTATTCCTAGGAATTTCATTACTCTAACGGGAAAAGTGACCTCTTTCATATCATACCCTTCATAATAATGGAATCTGCCTTGCATTGCCACAACTTTTTTTCCCCCAAGCCTGCCAAAAATCAATAAACCTGTATGGCCTTCCACGGTTGAAACCGGAAAATTCGGTATAGATTCATAGGGAATAGTTACATCTATTTCAATTTCCTTTACAAGCCCACCTAATCCAGTGCCAAGAATAATACCAATTTCTGGTTGGAAATTAATTTTTTGATTTATAAAATCAGTTGTTTCTCTAATTTTGTTTAACATAAGATACTATATGTTGATTGAAGGTTTGTTCATCCTGTCCATGAAATTTAATTTCAATAGGAATATAAAAAATAGGAAGCTTTTCAGTTATTTCTTTTAATTCTGGCATTGCTAAACGCATAGCATCCTTTTCAGTTGTTATTATTATTTTATTTTGAGCAGCAATATTATCAAATAAATTTTTAATCTGCTCTAAATCTTTCTGATTATATTTATAATGATCCGAAAAAGCAATATGACGAACTTCTTTAGACTTGTTTTCAAGGTAATAAACCATGTTTGCAGAGTTAGCAATACCTGTAATCAGAAGAATAGCAAAATTTTTATCAAAATAATATTCCTTATCAAAGGGAGAAACTTTTCTTGTTTTCAATGAAACAAGATCGCCATAAGCTGTATAAGAAAAAAATATTTTCTGGTAGGGTTTAGGATTTAATTTATTGGTAAGGAACCTTCTATCCAGGGGAGAAAATATTTGAGGCGTTTTTGATACAATAATAATGTCGGCACGTGAAGCACCTGAGGAAAACTCTCTTAGGTTCCCTGAAGGCAAAACAAAATCATTCGCATACAATTTGCTATAATCAGTAAGTAGAATTGAAATGCCAGGTTTAACGTACCTGTGTTGGTATGCATCATCCAGCAAAATTGTATCTATTTCAGGATGTGCAGCAAGTAGTTTATTAATCCCTGAAACCCTGGAATTACAAACTGCAACTACCACATTATTATACTTGTTTTTTATTTGCAATGGCTCATCACCGATATCACTTGCATTTTTAGTTTCATCGGCAAGAATAAAACCTGAAGATTTCCTGCCATATCCCCTGCTTAAAACAGATGGGTTGAAGTTTTCTTTTAATAATCTAACCAGGTATTCAATATGGGGAGTTTTTCCTGTTCCCCCTGTGGAAAGGTTTCCTATTGATATAATTGGTGTTTTGAATTTTTTTTCCGTTAAAAGACCGAAATCGAAAAATAAATTACGAATTAAAAGGATAATTCCATACAGAAAGGATACTGGTATAAGTAATATTTGGTAAAACTTCATTTAGGATTAGTTCATTTTTTAAATTTAAATGGAATTCAACAGGAATTTCATCATCTTTATCCACTTTTGTTGATTTAAATCCAACAATTAACCTTGTATGGAAATTTCAAATCGGTTAAAAATACTAAAAGTTAACGTTTTTCTAAAATATTAATTGATATTTAACCTTTATAATTAGTTGAAAAGATGTTTATACATGATGTAATTGATTTAATTGAAGATTTTGCTCCCCTACAATTACAGGAGTCGTACGATAATTCAGGTTTAATTACCGGAGATAAAAACTGGAAAGTTCAAAAAATACTGCTTTGTATTGATACTACGGAGGCTGTAATTGATGAAGCTATTTTTAAAGGCTGTAACCTTATTATTGCCCATCACCCAATTGTATTTAAAGGATTAAAGAAATTCACCGGGGAGGATTATGTGCAAAGGACAATAATAAAGGCCCTGAAAAATGATATTGCAATTTATGCTGCACATACCAATATGGATAATGTATATGATGGAGTTAGCGCCAGGATTTGTCAAAAACTTAATTTAAAGAATAAAAAAGTCCTATCTCCCAAAAAAAATATTTTAAAAAAAATTATCACATTTTGTCCTCAGGAACAAGCAGAAAAAGTAAAAACAGCATTGTTTAATGCCGGTGCCGGGAAAATTGGCAACTATTCTGAATGCAGTTTTAATTCAAGTGGCACAGGCACTTTTCGGCCATCAGAAAATGCAAACCCATTTGTTGGAGAAAAAGGAAAAAGACATACTGAAAATGAACTAAGGATTGAAACTATATTCCCTTTCTATTTAGAAAATAAAATTATTAAAGCCTTATTGGATTCCCATCCCTATGAAGAAGTTGCTTATGATGTAATAACTCTGGAAAACAAGCATAATTCTATTGGTTCTGGTATGATTGCCGAAGTGGAAAATCCACAGCATGAAACTGATTTTTTGAATTTTATTAAAAAACAAATGAATGCTCAATGCATAAGGCATACTGCAATATTAAATAAGGAAATAAAAAAAGTAGCCGTTTGTGGAGGTTCGGGAAGTTTTTTAGTACAAAATGCAATTGCTGCCGGTGCTGATATTTTTATTACATCAGATTTCAAATATCATGAGTTTTTTGATGCCGAAGGAAAAATTTTAATCGCTGATATAGGACATTATGAAAGTGAACAATTTACAATGGATATTTTTTATGAGTTAATTTTGAAAAATTTTCCTACATTTGCGGTTTATTTAACTGAAACGAACACAAATCCAGTAAAATACCTATAATTTATACTATTATAACCAATATGGCAAAGGAGAAAACAATAACAACACCAGAAAAAACTAAAGCAAAAAAAAGTGGTGTGGAAAAAGAGGTAACTGTTGAAGATAAATTAAAAGCGCTGTTTAATCTACAGCAAGTTGATTCTAAAATTGATAAGATTAGGACAATCAGGGGTGAATTGCCTTTAGAAGTTCAGGATTTGGAAGATGAATTGCAAGGCCTAGATACCAGGTTGAATAATTTAACTGAAGAGCTTAAAGCTTTAGAAACACAAATCAGTGATAAGAAAAATCTGATGAAAGAATCTGAAGCGCTTATAAAAAAATATGAGGCTCAACAAGGAAAAGTTAGAAATAACAGGGAATATGATTCTTTAACTAAGGAAATTGAATTTCAGAAATTAGAAATTGAACTTGCTGAAAAAAGAATTAAAGAACACAAAGCAAGCATGGGGTCTAAAAAAGATGTTATTGATCAATCAACTGAGGCTTTTACTGAAAGAAAAAAAGACCTTCAGCATAAAAAAGCCGAACTTGATACTATTATTGCAGAAACTCAGAAAGAAGAGGATCAGTTAATTTCCAAATCAAAGAAAGCAGAAGCAATTATTGAAGACAGGTTGCTTTTGGCTTACAAAAGAATCCGCAAAAATGCTTTAAACGGACTTGCTGTAGTTGCTGTAGAAAGAGATGCTTGTGGAGGTTGTTTTAACAAAATACCACCACAAAGACAATTAGACATTAAAACACATAAGAAAATAATTGTTTGTGAATATTGTGGAAGAGTATTAGTAGATGCTAATATTTTAACTGATGTAGAATAAATAATTTGCAAAAAAAATCTCCTGGTTCTTTAAGAATCAGGAGATTTTTTTTTGTAGTGAATTGGGTAACTAGAATTTCATTCCAAATGTTGCCATTACTGTACTGGTATTAATGTGAACCAGGGCTGGATTAACAAATGCAGGATCATAAATATATAAGCTTTGATCCCTTGCCTGGGAAAGAATATAAGCAAAATCAAGGAAAAATGATTCTTCACGAATTCCAAAACCAATTGTGTAGTTATTGATGCTGCCTTGATTAAAATCACTTCTGTATGGATTGCCTTGTAAAGAATAACCTGCTCTAAGTGCAAAAGGATCAAATCTCCATTCTGCACCTACTCTTAGGTTAGATGTGGAAGTCAAATTATCACGAATTACCATGTTTACATCTGCGAAGTCTGTTTTTGGTGCTGAAAACATTGCGGATGAATAATTCACAACTTCATAATCTGCACTAATTAAGCCTTGTTTTGCAATAATAATTGCAAAACTTCCTATCGCTCTCATGGGAGTAGTAAGGCTATAATTAAAACTACCGGTAGCACTAGCAGTGGTATCCAAAAAAGTATAATTAGGCTTGAACCTGCTTGTTATAGTGTTGGCATAAGTATCTGAAAGGCTATAAAAAGTTGGGGTGTGAATTGCAACACCAAGCCTGAACCAATCAAAAACCCTGTAAAGAGCACCTATTTTTAGGTTAACTCCTCCTCCGGTAGTTCTATATTCATCAGTATAAGTAAAAGACTCAAGAATATGTGTTGTATCCGGAAATGCTTCTTCACGATGAGTAGAAAAATAGTTGTATCTAACTGTTGAATAAGCAATTGTTCCTCCAAGATAAAGCCTGTCATCATAATTTCCAGCAAAAGAGAAAAAGGCCTCACCCATTCCACCCGATGCAATAATTGATTTTCTTTGAAAAACCCCTTCTCTACCCCCATTTGGAATATCACTGGTGTATTCAAAACCATTTAAAGTATCCACATCAAAAATAAGATTGGCCTGATAAGCAAGAAAGGCACCAAAAGGATTAAGTTGATCGGGGCTTAGTCCACCACGGGAATTGGCTTGGTTTACAAAAACATCAAGTAATGAACTGTTCCTGTTTTCGCCCCTTAATAAAGTATTGCTATCAAAATTATTTGTTCTGTTATAACCAAAAGAAAAAGCAGTACTAACCCAACCTCCAGCTGATGGGCTATCAAAAACATTTGCCCCAACAAAACCAATATTATTAAAATTCAAATTGATATCATTATCACCACTATTTTGGTTTTGAAAGGTTGAGTTTACATTTCTGGCAAAAACAGAAGGAGTAAGAGTAAATTCAGATCTTCTGTAAATTGCTAAACCTGCAGGATTGGTAGAAGAAACAGAGATGTCTCCGCCTAAAGCGCCAAATGCTCCGCCCATGGAGGAATACCTGGAAGTACCAAAAACATTAAATTGTGAATATCTTAAAGCATCATCAGCAGTTTGAGCTTGTAAAATTCCAGCTGAAACAATGATAAAAAAGATTGAAAAGTTAATTTTTTTCATACCCTTATTTTTAAATTATTTTATTTTCTAATTTAATTATTCCCAATTATAAGCAGGAAGAATTTTCTCCCTGCTTAAACTAAAGATATGAATTATCTTGGAGATTTTCCCGCAGGAGAACTCCCTCCTCTGGATGGTGAACTCATTGTCCCTCCGCCACCTCCAGAAGGAGAACTCATTGATCCACCACTGTTTCTTGAAGGTGAACTCATTGAACCCCCAGTTCCTCTTGAAGGAGAATTTGAAGGGGAAGGCTGAGAAACACCTGAATTCCTAGAAGGCTGGGAATAACCAGGATTTTGCGTAGGGGCAGGCTGCGAATAATTACGGTTAGAAGGCTGGTTATTAGATGGTTGAGTATTAGAAGGCTGGTTATTAGAGGGTTGAGTGTTTGAGGGTTGATAACTCCGTGAAGGCTGAGAATAACTGTTATTTCCCCCACCATTTCCACTCCTGTTATAGGTAGGATTTTGTTGATTTGGATTCCTTTGCTGTGAGGGCTGTTGTTGGTTATAACTCGGTCTCTGCGGATTCGAATTCATATTTGGAGGAGTCTGTGGGTGATAAGTATTAGGATTTCGCTTGGGACTATTGTATACATTCGTTCTTCCTTGAGTATTTCCTGTTTGCTCGCTTGGACGAGAATAAACATCAGGAGAAGATTGTGGGTTAGCATTTGTTCTGCCAGGCTGTTGACCAGGAGAAGGCTGAACTGAAGGCCTCGATTGTGGTGTTACATTCGGATTTGGTCGGCCCGGATTTACCTGAGGTTGAACATTTTGATTTGGTCTTACAGGGTTAGTCTGCACAGGAGTATTTCCATCAATTGATTTATCGGGTTTTACCGTATTTGGTCTTCCTGGAGTAGTTTCCACAGGACTTGTTCCATCAATTGATTTATCGGGTTTTACCGTATTTGGTCTTCCTGGGGTAGTTTCAATAGGACTTGTTCCATTAATTGATTTATCAGGTTTTACCGTATTTGGTCTTCCTGGGGTAGTTTCCACAGGACTTGTTCCATTAATTGATTTATCGGGTTTTACCGTATTTGGTCTTCCCGGAGTAGTTTCAACAGGACTTGTTCCATCAATTGATTTACCAGGTTTCATACTGTTTGAATTACTTCTTGGGTCGATAGTATTTACATTGCTAATGCCATTAATATTTCCTCTTGGGCCATCTGCTTTAACCGGTGAAGAGTTTTCAGTTATCATAGCAGATTGATAAACCTGGCCAAGAGACCTTGGAGAAGGATTTATTCCACTTCCAGCACCTGTGCTTGAACCTCTAGGGCCAACATGATGATTGGTTTTATCATAACTGTTGTAATAGTAATTGCCTGCAAGTCCTTGATTGTATCCATTATAGTAACCATTGTTGTATCCATGGTTATAACCTTGATTGTAGGCGTTGTAACCCCAGCCATAACCACCGCCCCATCCTGGAGCACAGCCATAACCATAGTATCCTCCACCCCATCCATAACCACCATAATAACCGCCATAACCGCCATAACCGCCATAACCGCCATTCCAACCTCCCCAAGGGTGAGGATTCCAAAAGTTGTAACTCATATAAATACTTGTTCCATAAAAATAAGGATCGTAATTATAATAATACATATTTGTATAAAAAGGGTCGTAATATCCAAAACCAACAGGATTGTGAAATCTTCTGATCCTTGAAGCATAGGCATAATCATAATTATCATCGGAACTATAATCATTATAGTTACCATAATAATTATTTGTTACTCCTCCATTGCTTCTAGCAGCAGCATTTTCATCGTAATATTCAAATTCCTGGTCAGCAATTGGATCAGCTTGAGTATTAGGGGCAGCAGAAAGCCGATCAGGATTTTGATATTCAGGCCTTGCAGCAGCTTGAGTTTTTACTGGTTCGTCTTTTGGTGAATAATAAACATCATCGTTCTTACTAGTTGAAGCACTTCTTGTAGTTGTGCAAGAATAAAAGCTGGAAATTAAAACAGCTGCTACTAAACTCGAGATAATTGTTTTCATGATTATGCCTCCTTTTATAGTTTTAGGGTGAGGATTCTTTGTTGTCGGTAGTATTTTTGTAATTTCGTGCATTATTATATAATTTACCTACAATTAACAAACACTATACCAAACTCGGAAAATGGCGAAAAATTTGGCAACACGGAATGAAAATTACTCTCAATGGTACAATGATCTGGTATTAAGAGCTGACCTTGCAGAAAATTCTGCAGTAAGAGGATGTATGGTAATTAAACCTTATGGATATGCCATTTGGGAGAATATGCAGGCTGTACTTGATAAAATGTTCAAGGATACAGGCCATTCCAATGCATACTTTCCACTTTTTATACCAAAATCTTTTTTTACCAAAGAAGCCAGTCATGTTGAGGGTTTTGCCAAAGAATGTGCCGTTGTAACACATTATAGGTTAAAAAATGCAGAAGATGGTTCTGGAATCATTGTAGATCCTGATGCAAAGCTTGAAGAGGAACTTATAGTAAGGCCAACATCTGAAACCATAATATGGAACACTTATAAAGGTTGGATTCAGTCTTATAGAGATTTGCCAATATTAGTAAATCAGTGGGCTAATGTAGTTAGATGGGAGATGCGCACACGTTTGTTTTTAAGAACTGCAGAATTTCTTTGGCAGGAAGGCCATACAGCCCATGCCACAAAACCAGAAGCAATTGAAGAAGCAGAAAAAATGCTTGAAGTTTACGCTGATTTTGTTGAAAATTATATGGCAGTGCCAGTTATTAAAGGAATAAAGACAGCCAATGAACGATTTGCCGGTGCCATAGAAACCTATTGCATTGAAGCTCTGATGCAAGATGGAAAAGCCTTGCAGGCAGGAACTTCTCACTTTCTTGGACAAAATTTTGCAAAAGCCTTTGATGTGAAATTTACAGGAAAAGATGGAAAATTAGATTTTGTTTGGGCTACTTCCTGGGGTGTTTCCACAAGGCTTATGGGTGCTTTGGTTATGTCACACTCTGATGATGAGGGTTTGGTATTGCCTCCAAAGCTTGCCCCTATACAAGTTGTTATAATACCAATTTTTAAAAATCAGGAGCAATTAAATGTTATTGGAATTGAAGCAAAAAAAATTATGTCCGCACTTGAAGCCAAAGGTTTAAGGGTAAAATTTGATGATAAGGATGTGTATACCCCTGGATATAAGTTTGCTGATTATGAATTTAAAGGAGTACCTGTTCGTATTGCAATTGGACCAAGGGATTTGGAAAATAAAACTGTTGAAATTGCAAGACGCGATACAAGGGAAAAATCTTCTCTTCCAATGGAAGGCATTGAAATAATTATAGAAAACCTGATGGTAGAGATTCAAGACAATTTGTTTAATAAAGCTTTAGCTTTTAATAAGAAAAACACGAATAAAGTGGATAGTTATGAGGAATTCAAAAAGCGAATAAATGGTGATGGAGGATTTGTTCTGGCGCATTGGGATGGAACTTCAGAAACTGAGTTAAAAATAAAAGATGAAACCAAAGCAACTATAAGGTGTATTCCTTTAAATAATGTTCAAGAGGAAGGTAAATGTATATATTCGGGTAAACCTTCAACCCAGCGCGTAATTTTTGCAAAAGCTTATTAAATGAAAAAGAAAGCCCCCAGAGAATTAATATTTGAGACACTAATAGAAAAATCAATTGTAAAAAAGGACGTTTATAAGTTAGCTACTTCCGTTTTTTCTGATTTTAATGCTGTAGCTGAAGAGATAGCAATTGATTTGAAAGCAAAGATTACTGAGATTGATCCGCGTTTAGAAATTAGTTACAAAGAAAAAGGCACCGGAGAATTTCTTTTGCAAATTGCTGGTGATGTTCTAGTATTTGCTACCCATACCAATGTGTTTAGTTTTGATAAAAGCCATCAGTTATGGAATAGTTCATACCTAAAAGAGGAACCCTCAAGGGCATATTGCGCAGTTATTCACATTTATAACTTCCTTTCTGATTCTTATGAATTTCATAGGATGGATGATATTGGTTATTTAATTGCCCGAATCTTTATTAATAAGGACAAGCACTATTTTGTGGAAGGTAAGCGACAGTTGAGTTTTTTATACAATGATTTTGCAAATGCAGTAATCAATAAAGAGGATATTACATCAATAATCGAATCTGCAATTCTTTATAGTATGGATTTTGATTTATTAACACCCCCTTATGATAATGTAAAACAAGCTTCTGTTGCTGAAATGCAGGAATGGAGCAAAAACCTTGGAAATAAAACCGGAAAAAGACTTGGATTTAAATTCCAGGCTGATGCTGGTGATATAACCTGATTTACTTATACTTAAAGGATGTTAGAAAAGAAAAAACAATCCTGATTGGCTCAGCGGAATGTTTTTTTTAGCTGTTTTTTCAAAAAAACATGGTTTGAATAAAAAAATATCTTGCGAGAGAAATAATTATTAATTAAGTTTGCACTCCCAAAAACAAAAGGGCCCGTTCGTCTAGGGGTTAGGACGCCAGGTTTTCATCCTGGTAACAGGGGTTCGATTCCCCTACGGGCTACTAAAAACCCTCTAAAACATCTGATTTTAGAGGGTTTTTTTATTTTCTCACCGAAAATCCTTCTAGTTTTATTTAATAAGTCTATAAAAGTTTTAATGGACATTACGGATCAAGCGGAAAAGTTGGGGGCTGCAAATTTCTAAGCATAAATATTTGCTAATCTGAACAAGAAAAAACTTACATTTCTAACTCCTCTAAAAGCAGACCTAAAAGCTTTTATTTTTGCATTGAA
>JACCXN010000042.1 GCA_013696965.1 Bacteroidota bacterium
CGTGCCTTTATTTCATATGTATATAATTTGTTTTTTAAAGGTCATATAGTATAGCCATGTTATATTCATTAGCGTTTGTGAACGGTTCGTGCATGGCTATTTCATATGTATATAATTTGTTTTTTAACTGTCATTTGGTATAGCCATGTTATATTCATTGCTGTTTGTGCACAGTTCGGTGCATGGCTATTTCATATGTATATAATTTGTTTTTTAAAGGCCATCCCGATTTATCGGGATAGCCATGTTATATTCATTAGTATTTGTGCACTGTTCGTGCATGGCTATTTCATATTCTTCTGAAGTATTTGAAATTTATTTTTTCATAAACTGATCCATTTTACTATCAAAATTAATATAGTAAATGCCTTTGGTTAAATTACCCACATCCACATTTAATGCAAATCCTTTCTTAACAATATTTCCATAGTTGTCATAAATTTCAAACATGGTTTCAGTAGTAAAGACTATTTCTTTAGACACTTTTAAAGGACTGAAAGACACCTCTGCTGACATTGATCTAAACTTAGTTGTAGGCGAGTATCTTGGTTTACCAGTATAATCTACTTGTTTTACTCTGAATTGGTTTTCTCCTGAATGGGGCGCAACTTTAAATGAATATTCATTTGCTCCTGGCGTTCCTTTGCCTTCAACTTCTCCAACATTTATCCACTTATTCCATCTGTATTGTTCAATAACAAAAGGCAATTTTCCGGTTTCTCCTTTGGTTGACCATTGAACAATATCTTCTTTTTCTATCTTAATATTAACTACCTCAAAAGTGCTTTTTGGTTTTAAAACCTCTGGGTTAAGTACCTTTGGTTTGCAATCGTCCTTGTGCATAATTTTGACAACTACTGCGGCCCCAAGTTCAAGTTGAAATGAAGAAAAATCAATTTCGAATGCGCTCGAATTCGTTTCATCGGCAGTTACCCTGTCATTAATTCGAACTTCAAAAACACAAAAACCCACACTTGATCCAGCAAAAGGATTTTGAATATAAAGATTCTTGCCTTGGTAATTGCCTTCTAAAACTATTACACCGGCTGCTTTTGCGGATACAATTGAAAATACAAGGACGAATATTGTGAAAATTATTCTCATAAAATTAAAAAATCTAAATCGCCCATTATTAGGACATTTTATTTTAAGTATGCAATAATAGGTTCTTCTTTTAAGAATTCAAAGCAAAATTGTAAAAAAAAATCGACATTTCCATTTTTTTTATAGAAAAAGTTTGGTTTTAGATTACAAATACAACAAATAACATGTTACAAATTAATTGAATAATTATTAATTATCCAAAACCATAAAATAAATGCATCAAAATTTGGAATTTTAACTTCCTATTATTAACCTTGCTGTTGATTTATATATGATTTCATGAAAAAGAATATACTTATACCAATTTTTCTATTGTCCCTTTTATTTTCTTGCACATCACCCTCTGTTGAAGAAAATAAACCTAGATCAGTTAAAGGAAATGTAGTGTATGGTGGTACTTTAAGAATCAACAAAAACCGACCCATGATTTCACTTTATCCACCTTATATTACGGATTTAGTGTCTTCACATGTTTCGTCACAAATTTATGAAGGTTTGGTTAAATTTGATTCTAAAGATCTTTCTATTTTACCCTCTTTAGCAACTAAATGGGAGATTGATTCGAGTGGAACAATTTATACATTTACACTTAAAAAAGGAGTTTTTTTTCATGATGATCAATGTTTTGCCCAAGGCAAAGGACGTGAATTAAAAGCTTCTGATATTAAATATACATTTGAGTTATTGTCAACTCCAAGTCCATTTAACCATTCATTTAACTTTACTTTAAAAGGAAAACTAAAAGGAGCGGATGAATTTTATGAATCTTCTGTTTTAGAATCCAAACCCGAACTTTCAGGTATTAAAGTAATTGATGATTATACATTTCAATTGTTTTTAAATAGTCCGAATTCCACTTTCCTTTACATTCTTGCGAGCCCTTCAATGGTAATACTTGCAGAGGAGGCCGTAAAACATTATGGCCATATGCTCACCATTGGAACAGGACCCTTTATGTACAGCCAAAATAATAATTCTGGAAATCTTATTCTAACAAGAAATTCAATGTATCATGGGTATGATGTTCTCGGAAATCAATTGCCTTATCTTGATTCTATAGAATTTAGCTTTATTGAATCAAAAAAAGAAGAGCTTGTTGCTTTTCAAGCAAAGAAGGTTGATTTGATAATTGGTTTACCTTCTGAATCTATAAGGGAAGTTGTTGAAAATCAGATTGGCGATTTTAAGTTGGACCCCCCGAATTACATTTTGGACAGATCACTTGAACTAGTAACACAATTTTATGAATTTAACACAACAAATTCAATTTTTAAAGATAAGCGTTTACGCCAGGCATTTTCATACGCTGTTGATAAAAATCGCATTTTTAATGATGTGATTTTAGGCGAAGCTTTTGGCCCCGGTATTCATGGAATTTCACCACCATCTTTTATTGGATATGATATAACTGCTATTAAAGGATATGACTTTGATCCTGAAAAGGCAAGAAAATTGCTTTCGGAGGCAGGATATCCAAATGGAAAAAATTTCCCTTCAATTAAATTAAGTATATCTTCTGGAGAATCAAAAAATACCGCTGTTGCCTTGGAATTTTCAAGACAAATAAAGAAAGTATTAAATGTAGATATTGAACTTGAAATTTTGCCTTATTCAACTTTGATAGAAAATTCAAAATATGCTAAAGGGGACATAACGAGATCTGCATGGATTGCTGATTATCCAAGCCCTGAGAGTTTTCTTTCCATGTTTTATGGAACAGGGGTGCCTTTGTCTAATGATCTTCCTTCTTTTCCAAATACTACCAGGTTTGTAAATACGAAATTTGATAGTTTATTTCAAGCTGGAGTTAATACTGTGAATCAAAGGGAGAGTTACAACTTTTTTTTAAGAGCGGAACAATTGATGATTGAAGAGGCTCCCGTAATGGTGCTTTGGTATGACGAAAAATACAGATTGTATCAATCAAATGTCCGTAATTTTCATCCTAATCCAATTAATTATTGGGACTTCTCCCAAGTATATAAGGATAAGTAACTCTATAAATGGAACTTATTGCTTAAAAACCTGCTTTATTTTTTATAGCAGGTTTTTTATTTAATGGTAATTCTTTTCACTATTTTGCGTTAAATAGTAAGAAAATTAAATTTTTCAACAAAATAAAAATAAAAAAAGCTACTTTTGCAGCCCAATTAAAGAAATTAATAACACAAAATGCAGAATTTAAGAAATATTGCTATTATAGCACACGTTGACCACGGCAAGACAACTCTTGTAGATAAAATACTACATCAATGCCAGCTTTTCCGTGAGAATCAACATTCCGGAGAATTAATATTAGATAATAATGACCTTGAAAGAGAAAGAGGAATTACTATCCTAGCCAAAAACGTTTCTGTTAGATATAAAGGAAATAAAATAAATATAATTGATACTCCTGGCCACGCTGACTTTGGAGGCGAGGTTGAAAGAGTATTAAACATGGCGGATGGGGTTCTTTTACTTGTTGATGCTTTTGAAGGACCAATGCCTCAAACTCGTTTTGTGTTGCAAAAGGCCATTCAAATGGGCCTTAAGCCTATTGTTGTAATTAACAAGGTGGATAAGCCGAATTGCAGACCTGACGAAGTTCAGGATGGAGTATTTGATCTTATGTTCAATCTAGGTGCCACTGAGGAACAGCTTGATTTCCCAACAATCTATGGTTCTTCTAAAGAAGGCTGGATGAGTACTGACTGGAAAAATCCAACAACGGATATCACCGCTTTGCTTGATGCTATTTTGGAATCTATTCCTGCTGCGCCTGCTTACCATGGTTCACCTCAAATGCAAATTACCTCTCTTGATTATTCATCTTTTGTAGGTCGTATTGCTATTGGAAGATTACTTCGCGGAACATTAAATGAAAATATGCCAGTATCTCTTGTTAAAAGAGATGGAAAAATTGTTAAATCAAGGATAAAAGAACTTTACTTATTTGAAGGCTTAGGAAAGCTGAAAGTAACTCAGGTAAATGCCGGAGAGATATGTGCTGTAATGGGTATTGAAGGTTTTGAAATTGGAGATACAATTGCTGATATTGAAAATCCTGAGGCATTAAAACCGATTTCCATTGACGAGCCAACTATGAATATGCTTTTTACCATAAACAATTCACCGTTTTTTGGTAAGGAAGGTAAGTTTGTTACATCACGCCATCTTAGAGAGCGTTTGAAAAAGGAAACTGAAAAAAACCTTGCTCTTCGTGTTGAAGATACTGAATCTGCTGATTCTTTTCTTGTTTTTGGAAGGGGGATTTTGCATTTATCGGTGTTAATTGAAACAATGAGAAGAGAAGGATATGAATTCCAAGTTGGACAACCTCAGGTTATCATTAAAGAAATTGATGGACAAAAATGCGAACCAATTGAAGCTTTAACCATTGATGTTCCTGAAGAATTTTCTGGTAAAGTTATTGAACAGGTAAGTATGCGTAAGGGGGAAATGAAAATCATGGAACCTAAAGGAGATTTGATTCACCTTGAATTTGAAATTCCTGCAAGAGGAATAATAGGTATGAGGAACAATATCCTTACTGCAACAACTGGCCAAGCAATTATGGCTCATCGTTTCAAAGGATATGAACCTTGGAAAGGCGTTATTCAAGGCAGAATTAATGGTTCTTTAATTTCAATGGAAAATGGAACGGCTATTCCTTATGCAATTGATAAAATGCAAGACAGGGGAAGATTTTTTGTTGATCCAACTGAAGAAATTTATACAGGACAAGTTATTGGTGAGAATTCAAGACCTGATGATCTTGTAATAAATATTACCAAAACAAAAAAATTAACTAACATGCGTGCATCAGGATCTGATGACAAAGTGAGCATAGCACCTGCTGTTAAGTTTTCTCTTGAAGAAGCACTTGAATATATTCAAAGGGACGAATATGTTGAAATTACTCCAAAGTCTATGAGACTAAGAAAAATAGTATTGGATGAAAACGAAAGAAAGCGGACACAAAAAAAAATAATGTCATAACTATTTAAGTCCTTGTTATTTTACTCTAAACTAGTAGAATGATTAAATAAGGTTGAAGGAATTGTAATAATAATTAACCGTTTCAAAAGTAAAATTTTGAGACGGTTTTTTAGTGAATTTTTAACAGCATACAGAAAAGTTAAAAGGGGTTTGAATCGCTGTTTTAATCCATTGAGCATTTTATTTCTAAATACCGATTTAAAAAAATAAGTTGTAGAAATGGTTAACTCATTTTAAAAATTCAAATTAGAAATTGCAATAAAATTAGCCTAATAGAAATGGTTGGCAAATGCTATTATTCTTAATACTGCTAATCAAATCGGTTTTAATTATTAAGGAGTGTGCTTTTTTTTGAAAGTTTTCGAAAAACATCCTTTAGAATAATTTATTTGTTATTCTAAAAGATGTTTTTTTACTTTTTAATGTCGAAATTCTCTAGGAATTTGGTAGTGTAATTTCCACTGATAAAATCCTCATTTTCCATAAGTTTAATATGAAAAGGGATAGTTGTTTTAATTCCTTCGATTACAAATTCACTCAAAGCCCTGTGCATTTTTGCTATGGCCTCTTTCCTGGTTTGAGCAACAGTTATTAACTTGGCAATCATGGAATCATAATTTGGAGGTATAGTATATCCAGCATAAATGTGGGAATCAACACGTATTCCATGTCCGCCAGGAGTATGCAATGTTGTTATTTTTCCTGGTGAAGGTCTAAAATCATTGTATGGGTCCTCAGCATTAATGCGACATTCAATTGCATGCATTTGAGGAAAATAATTTTTTCCGGAAATAGGAATACCTGCAGCCACCAGGATTTGTTCCCTTATAAGATCATAATCGATAACCTCTTCTGTTATTGGATGCTCAACCTGAATTCGGGTATTCATTTCCATGAAATAAAAGTTGCGGTGTTTATCTACAAGAAATTCAACAGTACCTACCCCTTCATAATTTACAGCCGATGCAGCTTTAATAGCAGCTTCTCCCATTGCATGACGCAATTCATCAGTCATAAAAGGTGATGGAGTTTCTTCAGCAAGCTTTTGATGCCTGCGTTGAATGGAACAATCTCTTTCAGACAAATGGCATACTTTACCGAATTGATCACCAACAATTTGAATTTCAATATGTCTTGGCTCTTCGATATATTTCTCCATGTACATTCCGTCATTTCCGAATGCTGCTGCTGCTTCCTGTCTTGCAGAATCCCATGCTGCTTCAATATCTTCCTCTTTCCAAACAATACGCATTCCCTTGCCTCCGCCTCCTGCAGTTGCTTTCAAAATAACAGGGTACTTAACTTTTTTTGCTGTTTTCTTTGTGGTTTCAATATCTGTTAGAATCCCAACAGATCCGGGAACAGTTGGAACACCAGCTTTAATCATTGTGGCTTTAGCTGATGCCTTATCTCCCATTCCGTTTATCATTTCGGGAGAAGCTCCAATAAATTTAATTCCGTGTTCCTGGCAAATTTTAGAAAATTTAGCATTTTCTGATAAAAAACCATATCCAGGATGTATTGCATCGGAGTTTGTAATTTCTGCTGCGGATATAATATTAGGAATCTTTAAATAAGAATCTTTGCTTGGTGCAGGTCCAATACAAACTGCTTCATCAGCAAATTTCACATGAAGACTTTCCTTATCAGCAGTTGAATATACAGCTACTGTATGAATACCCATTTCCTTGCAAGTGCGAATTATTCTAAGGGCTATTTCTCCCCTATTGGCGATAAGTATTTTTTTAAACATAGAAGAATCTTTTATTTATGCCGGTTCAACTAAAAACAATACCTGGTCATATTCTACAGGCTTTCCGTCATCTACAAGCACTTTAACAATTCTACCTGCAATATCGGATTCAATTTCGTTAAAAAGCTTCATCGCTTCTATAATGCAAATTACCTTTCCTGGTTGTATTTCATCTCCCACACTTATAAAAGAAGGCTTGTCTGGTCCTGAAGAACGATAGAAAGTTCCAATCATTGGGGATTTAATAGCAATATATTTACTCTCATCACTTACAGGAGTAGCCACCGCTGCAGGAGCAGCCTGTGGAGCAGGAGCCTGATGTGAAGCAAGTTGTTGAGGAGCTTGTTGCATCATCTGAACAGGCGAGGCCATCATTACTTGCTCTGGCTTTGTTTTAATTACTATCTTAAATCCTTTTGTTTCGAGTTCTACTTCAGTCACACCTGATTTGGCGACAAATTTTATCAGGGCTTGAATTTCATTTATGTCCATAATTTTCCTTTAAAAATTTCGGTAAAGATATAAAAATATGCAATGTTGAATCCTATTTTGTATCGTAAGCCCATTTAACATAAATAGCTCCCCAGGTAAAACCACCTCCAAAGGCAGCCAAAACAATGTTGTCCCCTTTTTTTAATTCCTTTTCCCAATCCCATAAGCACAGTGGAATTGTTCCAGAAGTTGTGTTACCATATTTTTCAATGTTAAGCATAACCTTTTCCATACCAATGCCCATTCTTTTTGCTGTGGCATCTATAATTCTTTTATTTGCCTGATGAGGAACAAGAAATGAAACATCATCAGCCTGAAGATTATTCTTTTCCATAATTTCTACCGAAACATCAGCCATTCCTTTAACAGCAGCCTTAAAAACCGGCTGGCCTTCCTGGAATATAAAATGTTCCTTGGCATTCACTGTCTCAATACTTGCCGGTTTTAACGAACCACCAGCTTTTTGATGTAAATAAGTTCTTCCAGATCCATCTGATTTTAGTATTGAATCTAAAATCCCAAAGCCCTCATTATTGGGTTCAAGTAAAACAGCACCGCAACCATCACCAAAAAGGACACAGGTTGTACGGTCGGTGTAATCAACAATAGAGGACATTTTATCTGCTCCAACTATTACCACTTTTTTGTGTTTCCCAGATTCAATGAATTGAGTTCCGGTTGCAAGTGCAAAAAGAAAGCCTGAACAGGCAGCAGCAAGATCATATCCCCATGCATTTTTGGCACCAACTTTATCACAAATAATATTTGCAGTAGCAGGAAAAATCATATCCGGAGTAACTGTAGCGCAGATAACCAAATCGATTTCCTCAGGAGAGATTCCTCTTTTTTCACACAGCATTCTTACTGCCTCAGCTCCCATATCAGAGGTTGCTTTTCCTAATCCCTTTAATATCCTTCTCTCTTTAATTCCGGTTCTTGAAACAATCCAATCCTCAGAAGTATCTACCATTGTTTCAAGAATTTTATTAGTCAGTACATAATCTGGCAAATAGCCTTGTACTGCTGTAATAGCAGCTCTAATCTTTGTCATTATTGAAAAGCTTCTTTAATTTTATCTGAAAGGTTTGCATCAGCTATCTCTTTGGATAAAATCAGCATATTTTTAATTGCTAATTCATTGGATATTCCGTGGCCAATTATAACATTGGCATTTATCCCTAAAATAGGGGAACCTCCGTAATTTTCATAGTTAAAACGTTCAAAAAATTCATCGGTAATTCCTCTTCGCTTTATCAGGTTATAAAATGCTTCAGCCTCTTTTAAAATAATGTTACCCGTAAACCCATCACATACCATTACATCAATATCTTCATTGAAAATATCACGGCCTTCAATGTTTCCAATAAAATTGAATTCCGTGGTTTCTTTCATCAGTTCATGGGCTGCCTGGGTTAAAAGATTTCCTTTTTTTTCTTCCTCTCCAATATTCATCAATCCCACTCGAGGATTATTTATACCAAAAATATGTTTGGCATAAAGAGAACCCAGTAAACCGAACTGATAGAGTACATCGGGTTTGCAATCTGCGTTAGCACCAACATCCAGAATAATACCCACTTTGCCATTTTCCTTGGGAAGGGCTGAGGTTATACAAGGCCTGATGACACCGGAAACAGGCTTAACAGAATAAACAGAACCAACAAGCATAGCACCCGTGTTACCAGCGCTTGCAAAGCTGTTAATTCTTTTTTCTTTCAACATGCTAAAGCCTACGGCAATGCTGGAATCTTGTTTTTTGCTAAATGATTTTGTAGGGTGTTCTCCCATTTCGATAACTTCTGTAGTATGTACAATTTCAAAGTTATCAGGAGAAACTCCCGAAGCGTTGAGGATTGGAACAAATAAATCGGCATTACCGATTAATACGATTTTAACCTCAGAAGGGAGTTGCTTAAAAGCAAGAATTGCACCTTTGGTGGTTACCTCAGGTGCAAAATCCCCGCCCATAATATCTAGACCTATTTTCATCTATTTCCCCAATAATGAATAAACGGAAATAAAAATTCCTGGTTTTTATTCAAAAAGGATTATCTATTGTTGTTGCTTTTCCATTACAACTTTGCCCTTATGGTAAAGTTTTCCTTCATGCCAGTGAGCTCTGTGATAAAGATGTGGTTCACCAGTTGTTGGGCAAAAAGCAATTGTTGGAGGTACTGCATTATCGTGAGTTCTTCTCTTGTCTCTTCTCGATTTGGAGATCCGGTGTTTAGGATGTGCCATTTTATGTTAATTTTAGTTATTTAAGTTTATTTAATATATCCCATCGGGGATCACTGTTGTTAATTTTTGGTTTAAGCTCTTCCAGTTTTTTAACAATTTCCGGATTGCATTCTCCCTCTGGATGACTATTTATCAAAGGAATTGCAAGAACAATGTATTCATAAATAAATTGTGAAACATTTAACTCCTGCTCATTATAAGATAAAACAAACACCTCATCCGTTTCCTCATGGGTTGCCTCTCCAAATGAAACAAACAACCTGCGTTTGGTTTGCACTGAAATTTCAAGTTCATCCAAACACCTGTCGCATTCTACAATAGCTTTTCCTTCAATTTCAAAATTAAGGGTAAGCATATTGCTTTGTTTCAATAAAAAAAGATCAATATTAAAAATTCCTTTTTTTATTTCTGAATATTCAAGCTCCTCAAAAAACGATTCATTAATTGCGTACTTATACTGATATTCCCCATCTTTTAATCCAACAAAGGGAATTGATAATTGATTAAGATCAAACATTTTAAAATAAAGTTGGCAAAGTTAATAAAAAAAATTTAATGCTTGTCATAAAAACATTAAATTTAATCAGATATTGCCTGTTAACCTATGAATATCTCCCTGAAAACCAGGTATGAATTTTGCTATTAATTTAAAAATATTCACCCCAGTTCATTTATGTTGGCAAAACCTTGAATTTCACAAAAAAAAGAAAAATCTTTAAAGAGTCCAAACAATTTTCGAATTCCCGTTGAAAATTGTATTTTTGCATTGTAAAAAACTATTTAAGAATATATTTTCAATAAAGTGTAATTGTTTTTGACTTTTACCGTATAAGATTGAATAATTTAGTGAACCCAATGCAACTCGATATTAATATTATTTAATCTTTTACTTATATGAAATAGCCATGCACCAAACGTTCACAAACGCTAATGAATATAACATGGCTATCCCGATAAATCGGGATGGCCTTTAAAAAACAAATTATATACATATGAAATAGCCATGCACCGAACTGTGCACAAACAGCAATGAATATAACATGGCTTTACCATATGACAGTTAAAAAACAAATTATATACATATGAAATACCTGATATTTCTTCCTTTTTTTTCAATTTTATCCTGGTTTCCCTCAAAGGACACTCCAACTGAACCAATTGCTATAGTGCCTTTGGCCGGAATTGGCTTTGATAAAATGGAAGTGAAAAATGTCAATGATTCACTGGGGAGATTTTTTATACAAATTCCTCAATTATATGTTCAAAGGTGGGATACACTTGCCCAGACTAAATTTTGGAGAACACTAATCAAACTTTCTCCAGATTCAGGAATAATCAATATTAGCAGTAGCAGGCAGATTATTGAATTGTTTTCTAATAGTGGCTGGGAAAAACAATCGCCTGAAAAAAAAGAGGCATACAGGGACAGTGTTAGAAGGGTTCATAATTTGGGTATTGAAGATAAAATTTTCTTTTCAAGAGGCAAAGGAGATTTTTATGATTTTGAGGGCGCAATTCAAACTATTGATAAAGGAATATTTATTTTTGAACAGGAAAAAACTGATCCTTTTTTCGCCCAAACCATATTGCTCATAGAGAGTCCGGGGAAATGCGCAAAATCAAATGTTGGGGCTTGCGGGTCTTTTCAACTAATGAAAAGCGTTGCCATACAAATGGGAATGAAGGTTAATAGCGTGGTGGATGAACGGACAGATTTTGACAAATCAGCAGCAGCCTCTGCAAAACTTATTCGTACAGTATGTATTCCCCAAGCAAAAGATATTTTATTAAGGCACAATATAAGTTATAATGAAACTGATTTGTGGTTCAGGTTGTTGGTTTTGCACATTTATCATGCTGGAGCAGGAAATGTAAGTGGTGCCGTTAATATTATACAACCGCTTACCGGAGATATGAACTTAATAACACAACTTTGGCAAACTAAGTACAAAGGATTTGGAAATGCTTCGCAAAATTATTCTCAAGTTGCCCTAGCATCGCTTTTGGAGCTTGATCATATTATTTACAACAAATGCGAGGATGTACTTTTTCACCCTCTTATTTATAAGTAAATAAGGGATATTTATTAAAAAAAGTATTTTTGCAGCTTGCTTTTCTAAGGTAGTTCCCCCAATGGTAGAAAATGTTTCTCAATTAGATTTTAAATGCTAATTACAGAAATTTTTTACCCCCGTAAGATGATCTGAAGACAGTTTGAGATTTGGCAATAAATTTGAATCCTTCTTTTTGATTTGCCAAAAAATTGTTATACTAACAGAATGGATACAAAAAAGGCCGGAAATTATTTTTTTATATTATTAAAGATAATCGGCTGGATAACAGGTTCACTAGTAGGACTTTTTGTGTTTTTGTTTTTAATACTTAAAATTCCCGGTGTACAAAAAAAACTAGGATCATACACCGCTGCTTATCTTACAAAAACACTTGACACAAAAGTGGAAATTGCAAAAATCACTTTGAATCTTCCCAAATCAATTCAAATAAAGAAGATATACATTGAAAGCTTACACCAAGATACATTGTGGTACAGCAATGATTTAAAAGTAAATCTTGATTTTTTCTCTCTTTTAAAAAATCGTGTTGAAATAAATTCAATTTATCTTGAACATTGTACTGCTCACATTCAAAAATCAATTGTTGATAGCTCCTATAATTTTGACTTTATCATTCAAGCTTTTGTTAATGACCAGAAAGATGAAATAAAAACTGAAGAGAAAGGAAAAGCCTGGGATTTTTCGATTCAGCAAGTAGAATTGAAAAACATATATTTTACATTGGATGATCAATTTCTACAAACCAAAATAAACACAAGCCTAGATTATTTAACTATCGATATAGATGAACTTGACCTTGAAAACCAGGCGTATTTAATCGATGCTGTTTTCTTAAAGGGTGTACATTTAGTTTATGAATCTAATAATAAAGACCCCGAAACAGTAGAACCTGATTTAGAAAGTTCACTTCCTGTGATTTTAGTAAACAACATTAACATGGAAAACATTAATATCTCTTATAAAGATATTAATGGAGATCAAAACCTGGGTTTTTATATGGCCAGGTTTGGGGCTGAGGAACTTAATCTTAACCTTTCCACTCAAATTGTAGAACTGGATAGAATATCACTTCAAAAAGCTGATGTATTCTATTCCACCTATGCCCCAAGGAATGAACATTCAACAGAAGTAACTGATAAAACTATTGAGCAGTTGCCATGGATGGCAAAATTAAATCAAATCGATCTTTCAGAAATCGCATTCAAATACCAGAATAAAGCAGAGCCAGAACTTGCAGAAGGAATTGATTTCAATAATCTTATGGTTTCAAATTTTAATTTTAATGCAACTAATATTTATTTCCACGAGGATAGCATTCATGCCAAGCTAAATCACTTAACATTAAAGGACAAAAGCGGTTTTGAAATCAGGGAATTAAAAACTCTTTTCACTTTAAATCCACAAGGAATTCAATTCAGCGATTTATATTTAGAAACCGGGGAAAGTATCCTTGGCAATCATTTGGAACTGAATTATCCTTCCATGGATGCTATTTCAGATAATCTGAGTGCATTATATATGAATGTAAAACTCGAAGATTCACATGTAGGATTTAAAGATTTGGTTTATTTTGATTCTGGACTTGCAAAAAATCAATTTTTTGTTGATAATAAGGATAAAAAAATCACCCTTAATGGCAAGATAGAGGGCCTTTTCTCAGATATACGGCTTAAAAATTTCACTCTGGGATATTCTCCCTCAACAAACATTTCTGTTAATGGCAGTATTAAAGGTTTACCAAATAACAAACAAGCCTTTTTTAATTTTGATACCATCCTATTAAATACCACCAGAGGTGATTTAACCGCTATAGTTCCTGACACATTATTACCTAAAGAAATTACTATTCCAGAAATTATTGCTTTAAATGGGAATTTCAAGGGAACTATCACTGATTTTAATAGCGCCATGAACTTAAATACTTCCCTCGGAAGTATAAATGCTGATGTGGTGTTAAAGTCAGATACACTTTTTAAAACCGGTGATTATTGGGCCCATCTTTCAGTTATAAACCTGGATGCAGGGAAATTTCTAAAACAGGAAGAATTACTTGGGAAAATTGAGTTGGTTGCATCCCTTAAAGGGTCTGGTTTAACTCTTGAAAATATGGTGGCAAATGTGGATGCCACTGTAAAAAAAGCAGTTGTAAATAATTATGAATACAACGATTTAAGAATTAACGGTCTTTTTCAGCAACAGAATTTTTCTGGTATAATCAAGCTGGAGGATGAAAACCTTGCATTTGATTTTGATGGCAATGTTGATTATAGCAAGGAATTACCAAATATTACTGCCAATATTAACCTCAAGGGAGCTGATTTAAAAGCTTTGAATTTTTCTAAGGAAGACATTCTGCTTCAAGGAGTTTTATCAGCGCATATTGAAGGAAACAATATTGATGATCTCACTGGAAATATTGGCATTCGCGATGTTTTAATCATTAAAAACAATCAACCTTATCGTATTGACTCATTACTTTTTGTTTCTGTTAAAGAAGAAAAGCAAAAAATTGTTACCTTGAATTCCGACTTTTTTGCAGCTCGATTTGCGGGAACAATCAATCCTTCGGAATTAGGGAAAGTTATTCAAAATCAAATCAACAGTTACTTCGATTTGCATTTAAGTGAAACCATTGATGAGCAAAAACTAAAGCCACAGGATTTCAAATTTGAAATTTCTGTTTCTGAAGCTTTAATCCTAAAGGATATTCTTGTACCAGGTTTACAGGAATTACAAAAAATAGAAATAAAAGGAAGTTACAATAGTCTTGCTTCCAGTATAAACCTTCAAATTAAAGCTCCCCTTGTTGTATATGAGCAAATCACTGTTGATTCACTGGTATTAAATATTAATTCCAGCGATAAGGGTCTGACTTATTCGATTTTTCTGAATGAGATTTCAAATCCTTCCTTAATACTTCAAAATCCTTCTTTAACCGGAACCATTGCAGGTGATTTAATAAGTACCCGGTTTAAAATTATTGATGAAAACAACAACGAGAAGTTTGGATTTACGGCCTTGGTAAAAAGCATTGAAAATGAGTTTACATTGCATTTACTGCCCGGCCAGGTTATTTTAAACTATGCTCCATGGAATCTTCCTTCCGATAATAATATCAAAATTACTGATCAAGGTTTTGCAATACATAACCTGGTTCTAGAAAAAGACAATCAAATGCTTTCAATAAATATAAAAGGAAGGATTCCATCAGACACATTAGAAATTGTTTTTAATAATTTTAATGTTAAAAGTTTATCTGAAATTATTGAAAAGGACAATGAACCTTTGTATAGGGGAATTATTGATGGCCAAGTTGAAATAATGGGATTTCAGCAAGAACATATCGCATTTTTATCTGATTTATCAATTGCAAATTTAAGTTATAAAACAGATACCATAGGTGATGTAAAGATTCATGCACATAACCGCAAGGAAGATTTGTATACTATTAATGCATCAATTGAAGGAAAAGGCAATGAAATTAAAATTGAAGGTACTTATGCCCAGCAAACACAAAAACTTGATTTTATTTTAGATGTAAGGAATTTGGAACTAGGAACCGTCAAACCCTTTGTTGAACAAAGCATAACTGAACTATCCGGAAGCATGAGAGGCAATCTGTTAATTACAGGAACGGTAGATGATCCGGATATTGACGGAACATTAAATTTTCAGAAAACCGGCTTTAACCTGGTGAGTTTGAATTCTTATTTTACTTTAAAGGATGAGCTTATCTTTTTTGATAAAAAAGGAATAAATTTCAGGTCAGTAACTTTAATGGATACTGCTTCAAATGCAGCTGTGATTAATGGTTACATATTAACCAAAGATTACAGGCAAATGTTTTTTGACCTAAATGTAACAACAGCTAATTTTTTGGCTCTAAACACATCGGAAACTTCAAATGAACAATACTACGGAACTATCATTGTTGAGAGTGATTTAAGGATTAGAGGTAATTTAGATCAGCCTGTAATAAATGCACGTATTAATTTAAAGGATGGCTCTGATCTTACATACATTATTCCGGCAGATGAAATTGCTGTAATAGAAAGGGAGGGAATTGTAGAATTTATTATTGTAGATAAAGATTCTATAAATTCAATTATGAACAAAACTGAACCAAAGGATACTATCCGTACCGAAATCAGAGGAATTGATTTAAGTGCCAATATAACTATTGATAAGGAAACAAAATTACGGATTGTTATAGACCCTGCCACTGGTGATTTTATTGAAGTTATAGGAGGTGGAACAATGAGTTTTAGTATGGATCCTGCAGGAGCAATGACCTTAACCGGGATTTATGAAATAAATGAGGGTAATTACAGACTTTCTTTTTATGATTTAGTAAAAAGAGATTTCGCAATTAAACCAGGAAGTACAATAACATGGACAGGGGATCCATTAAATGCAGTTGTAAATATTTCTGCCATTTACACTATAAGAACCTCTCCTTCAGCCCTTATGGAGAGTCAACTTGGAGCAACAGATGATCAGCAACAAAGATCATTAAACCAACCTTTACCCTTTGAGGTTTATTTAAACATGCGGGGAAGTATGCTTAAACCGGAGATAGATTTTAATATAGAATTGCCATATGATAGAAAAGGGGTTATGGACGGAACAGTAAACAGGCGTCTTCAAATTTTAAATGAACAGGAAAATGAGTTGAATAAACAAGTTTTCGCCCTATTGGTTCTAAACAGGTTTTTACCACCCGATCCCCTTGAAGCTGCCAATGGAGGCGGATTAACTGCCACTGCCAGATCAAGTGCTTCAAAAATTCTTACCCAACAACTTAATCAGTTTGCAAGAAAGCGAGTGGCAGGCGTTGAAATTGCATTTGATGTTGAATTGTATGAAGATGCTACTGAATTACAAGTGGATTTGGAAAGAGCATTTCTTGACGATCGTTTAAGGGTTGAAGTTGGAGGAAGGGTTGATTTAGAAGACCGAAACAGAAGCCAAAGGAGTAGTGATATTGTAGGTGATGTAGCAGTGGAATACAATCTTACTCCTGATGGCCGATACAGGTTAAGAGCATTTAGGAAAAATGAATTTCAAATGTTAATTGATGGTGATGTTGTTGAAACTGGACTGTCGTTGATTTTCACCAAGGATTTTGATAGATTTAGGGATCTATTCAGAAGGAGTAATGGGAATGGAAGCAATGGGAATGGAAGCAATGGGAATAGAAAAAATGGAAATGGCAAGAAGGGGAAAGATGAATCAAGTGAACTTATTAATTCCAATGAATTGCCTGATAAAAAGAATTGATTTCCAATATAAAAATAGTACTAAGGCATTAAATAAATAACGAAAACATGAATTCTAGGATTTTTTAAAGCATGTCAGGAATTATTACATATATACAATTAGTGATTAATAATTTATGGAAAAGTAAATCTACTTACAAAAGTGTATGTTTTATTCTTCTCGTACTAATCTTTAATTCATGCAGCAATACACGATTCTTAGCTGAAGGGGAAGAGTTATATACTGGTGCAGAAATAAAGGTGATAAGTGATGATGACATTCCCAATAAGTCCGAATTAATTAATGAAATGAAAAGTGTTGTTCGTCCAGAACCAAATACTACTCTTTTCGGGATATTAAGACCGAAATTAAGCATTTACAATTTAGTTGGGGAACCAAAAAAAGAGAAAGGTGCCCGCAGCTGGATCAGGAATAAATTTGGTGAGGCCCCAGTTCTATTCTCAGATGTACCCATTACAACAAACATCCAGATATTAATAAACAGATTAGAAAATTTCGGCCATTTTACACCACAAGTAACTTATGAGATAAAAAGGAAAAACAAAAAAGCCTCAGTTGAATACAAGGCAACAATACAAAAACCTTATACAATTAGAAGCATTTCCTATCCCACCGGCAATCAAGAGCTGGAATTGCGAATAAGGCAAGACAACGAAAACAGGCCACAACCCGGGGAGCCATATAATTTAACCAGGCTTAAAACAGAGCGAACGCGAATAGATTCTTTATTAAAAAACATGGGCTTTTTTTATTTCAATCCCGATTATATTATTTTCAGGGTTGATTCTACAGTTGGGAACCGGGAAGTAGATATTTTTGTTGAAGTAAAAAAAGATATTCCAGCAAATGCCAGAATTTCCTTTGAAATAAAAAATGTAATCATCAATACAAATTATTCATTAGATGAGGAGCAAAAAACAGCCCTAGATGTTGATACTACTCATATAAATGGCATGATAATATATGACAGGAACAATGATTTTCGTCCTGTTATTTTCGCAAGAACTGTTTTTTTAAGGCCAGGGGAAACTTATTCACGCAGAAACCACGAAGTAACTATAAGCCATTTAATGGGTCTTGGAACTTTCCAATTTGTTAATGTGCGGTTTATTGATTTAAATGCACAAGGTGACACTGGAAAGTTAAATGCTGTTATTAACCTCACCCCTATTCAAAAAAGAGCAATAAGACTTGAATTAAGTGCAATTTCAAAATCAAATAATTTTGCCGGGCCAGGAGCAAGTTTAAATTATCGAAACCGTAACCTATTAAGGGGAGCAGAACTTTTCATTGTTAATTTAAGCGGTAATTATGAAACCTTAATTTCAGGACGACAGCGAGGGTTAAACTCATATGAACTGGGGATAAATACTGAATTACAAGTTCCAAGATTCATCGCACCATTTAATTTTAATAAGGATAGGCCTATGAATTTCATTCCCCGAACCAGAATGCTACTTGGTTATCAAATGCTCAACCGTGTGCAGTTCTTTTGGCTGAACTCCTTTAATACTTCCTTTGGTTATATTTGGAATGAATCAAAAGTTAAAAGACATGAGCTGAATCCTATTTCATTAAGTTATGTAAGACTAGGCAATGAAAGTGATCAGTTTAGAGAAATACTGCAAAGAAATCCAATCTTAAGAAGAAGTTTTGAAAATCAACTTATTTTTGGAAGCACTTATTCCTTTATTTACAATGATCAAATTTTAGAGGAAAAGAAACACAATTATCATTTTAGATTAAACCTGGATATAGCAGGAAATACAATGCATTTAGGTCAACTGGTTTTTAGGGAAGAAGCTCCAACAGAAGAAAAACCTTACCTGGTATTGGGGATACCCTATTCTCAATATGCAAGAAGTGATGTGGATGTCAGATATTATTATCGAACAGCTCCAAAAAGCCGAATTGTAGTAAGGCTTGTTGCAGGTTCAGGATATGCTTATGGAAATGCCCGCACGCTGCCTTATATAAAGCAGTTTTTTATAGGAGGGGCAAACAGCATTAGAGCCTTTCTTCCCCGTTCATTAGGTCCTGGAACATACCGCACATCAGTTTCTGATACTATTCCTTTTGAAAGAGGCACCCTATTGTATTTTGACCAAACAGGAGATATAAAACTCGAAAGCAATTTGGAATTCCGTTTCCCAATAATAGGCTTTTTAAGAGGAGCTGTATTTCTTGATGCAGGAAATGTATGGACTTTTCGTGAGAATCCTAACACTCCGGGTGGTCAATTCAATTTTAATAAATTTTACAATGAAATAGCCATTGGTACAGGTTTTGGTTTTCGTGCTGATGTAGAATTCTTTGTTTTACGCCTTGATTTAGGAATACCGCTTAGAGAACCTTTTCAACCAATTGACAATCGCTGGGTTATTCACCTTATAGATTTTGGAAGTCCTCAATATAGAAGACAAAGTCTTGTTTTGAATATTGCAATAGGATACCCTTTTTAATTTGGATAATTCATGCACCTAATATAAAAAAACAGCAGATTTAGTTGAATTTCCTGCATATAAATTAATCTGATTTTTAAATTACGGCACTCATTTTTTCTATAAGCTTATTAATTTCCTGCTCTGTTGTATACTTACCTAAACTAAACCGAATGGAACTATACGCTTTTTCATTTGAAAGGCCCATTGCCTTAAGCACATGAGAAGGCTCAATTAATGCAGAAGTGCATGCAGAACCAGTTGAAACAGCAAAGTCCTTTATTTTAAGAATTAAATTTTCAGCCTTTAAACCATCAAAGGAAACATTAAGTGTATTGGGAAGTCTATATTTAATGCTGCCGTTAAATGACACCCCTTTTAAATTCAAAAGTTTTTCCTGTAACTTATCTCTTAATTGTGAAATAGATAAATTAACATCCATTTCATTTTTTGCTAATTCACATGCTTTTCCAAGTCCTAAAATCCCAGGTACATTTAAAGTGCCTGAACGCAATCCTCTTTCATGTCCTCCCCCCTCAATGAGAGGAACAAGAGTTACACGTGGATTTTTTCTTCTTATAAATAAAGCACCAGCACCTTTTGGCCCATACATTTTATGCGAAGATAAAGGCATTAAGTCAATCCCATATTCATCAACATTTACCGGTAATTTACCCAAGGCTTGAGTTGCATCACTCAAAAAAACACTCCCCTTTTTGTGAACAATCTCTGCAATGTTTTTAATGGGTTGAATTACCCCGGTTTCATTGTTTGCATACATTACACAAACGAGAATAGTTTGTGGGCTAATTGAATTTTCTAATTCTGTTAAATTAATTAACCCCTCAGAATCCACATCCAGGTAAGTAATTTTAGCTCCTCTTTTTTCTAAAGTACTGCAAACATCCAAAACCGAATTGTGTTCTGTTTTAACGGTGACTATATGATTCCCTTTGCTTTTATACGCTTCAAAAACTCCTTTTATAGCAAGGTTAATTGATTCGGTAGCGCCACTGGTAAAAACAATTTCCTGCCCAATGCATCCTATTAGTTCGGCTACTTGGTTACGAGCGATATTAACAGCTTCATCTGCTTCCCATCCAAAGGCATGGGTGCGACTTGAGGCATTTCCAAATTTTTTTGTAAAATAAGGAAGCATTAACTCAAGAACCCTTTCGTCAACAGGAGTAGTGGAATTATAATCCAGGTAAACAGGAGTTGCATTCATAAAACAAATTTAATATATCTTCTATTTATAAATCATTTACAAATGAATATTAATCTTACTAATTTAAAACTATTTTCCGCTAAATTTGCTGCTACGATTATGAAAAAATATAAAAACCTGCTGCTTTTACATCTTATTGTTTTTATTTATGGCTTTACCGCCATTCTAGGAGCCCTAATTTCAATACCCTCAGACGAACTGGTTTGGTACAGAATGCTCATTGCCTTAATTGGAATTCTTGTTTTTATTTTAATGAAAAGGGCAATACAACCTTTGAGTTTTAAGGAAATATCCATGTTTTTATTAACAGGAATTATTATAGCCCTGCATTGGATTTTCTTTTTTGAAGCCATTAAAGTTTCTACCGTTTCAGTAACACTTGTAACGCTATCTTCTGCAACGTTATTTACAGCCCTTCTGGAACCTTTGTTTTTTAAAAGAAAAGTGATTTTTTACGAAGCAATCTTTGGAATAATTATTCTTTTCGGACTTTATATGATTTTTAATTTTGAAACTCAGTATCGATTGGGAATAATGTATACATTGTTTTCTGCACTAATGGCTTCGCTTTTCACTGTTATTAATGGCAAATTTGCAACAAAATACAATCCAGGAACAGTAAGTTTTTATGAAATGGCAGGAGGCTTTTTGGGTATTTCTGTTTTTTTTCTGTTTACTTCAAACTTTAATTTAAACATGTTTTCGCTTTCGGGAAATGATTTAATTTACCTTTTGATTCTTGGACTTGTGTGCACTGCATTTGCATTTGTTGTTAGTATTTCAATTATGAAAGAGCTAACTCCATTCACAGTGACCATGACCATAAATCTTGAACCTGTTTATGGGATTATTCTGGCGTATCTTATTTTCAGAGAAAGCGAAAAAATGACTACAGAGTTTTACCTTGGAGCTTTGATTATTTTAGCAACTATTTTTACAAATGGTTGGCTAAAAAGCAAAATGAGAAAAAGAAAAGTGGGCAGTTCCATTGTTGTTTGATTTATTTAAAAACAGAAATTATGCAAGAAAATCAATATATAGCACTGCTTCGAGGAATAAATGTAGGTGGTAATAACATTATCAAAATGGTTGATTTGAAAGCCTGTTTCGAAAAATTGGGTTTTACTCAAGTCACTACCTACATTCAGAGTGGGAATGTTTTTTTTATATCGGAGGAAAAAGAGAAAAGCATATTGGCAAATAAAATAGAAACTGTTTTATCCGAAACATTTAATTATAAATCTCAATTGGTTTTAATTTCTCAAAAGCAAATTGAAGCGGTAATAAAAGAGGCTCCTAAAGGATTTGGTAGTAAATCTGATGAATTTAAATATGATGTTCTTTTTTTAAAAGACTCACTTAGCTCCTCAGAAGCCATGGAAAAAGTAAATGTAAGGGAGGGAATAGATGAGTCTTATCAGGGAACAAATGTTCTTTATTTTTCAAGAATAACAAGCAAAGCCGGACAAAGTTATTTGGATAAATTAATTTCTAATCCTGTTTATAAGAGCATGACCATACGTAACTGGAACACTACCTCAAAGTTGGATTTAATAATGAAGGAAAGAGTTGAAGGACCAAAGAAATGATCTATTGCTGTTAAAAATAAAATTTCCTGTAAAATTTATACTTTAAAAATCGATCTTGTAATAAAACAAGGGTAAAAATCCAAGCTGGTATTCCTCGCGTAAGGGATTAACTGTTGGGTTGTTTGGATTGGGTGCATAGGAAAGCGCTAAAATATTTTTGGAGTTGGAAACATTAACAAAATCTATTGCAATTTCATGCGCTATTTTTCTGCTGTTAATTTTATAATTGATCCTCAAATCGGTTCTGAAATAATCCTTAAATTGTAAGCTATTTGTTTGATCGGTTATATAAACAGCTTCATTGGCAAGAGAGGATGCATTTATATCAATTGGAGTATATCTTCTGCCTCCAGCCCATGTTATTTTTGTGCTAATTCCAAGATTGGTTTTTTTCCCGGTTTTAATTTCCCTGCCGGCTAAAATGTTCGTTGCAAATCTACCATTGTAATCAGTATTTCTTTCGATTCCATCGCTTCCTTTATATTTTGATTGGTAAAAGGAGGTGGTAATTAGAAAGAAATAAGATTTGCTAAAAAAACGTTCGAGAGTGAATTCAATTCCTTGATTTTTTCCTGTTCCTGTATTTTGTAAACTATCCGGAAAAAGCCTGGTAAAACTAGCCCCTTGGTTAAGAATAGTGTAAGCAGAAGGTTGAAATTCCACAGGTATATTATAAAGCTGCTGATAATAAATTTCAGTTTTGAATCTTAAATTTCTGGCCATATTATAATCATAGGAAAGTACATAATGGGCACTTCGCGTAAAATCAAGTCCTTTATTGTGTTGGATAACATTACCCTGCATGTCAATTGACTGAGCAAAATAAATATAGGTAGGTTGCAACTGACTATGCATTCCGGCCCCCAATCCCAAAGCATGATTTTCCTTTAGCCTCCATTTTAATCCTCCTCTGGGTTCAATAGATGAACTTCTGTTTAAAGAAAAATACTGAGCATGTATTCCGGAGATGAACTCAAGATCATCTGTAATTTTAACCTTCCATTGAATATAAGGCTGAATCAACAAGGCACTACCAGTATGATCAAGCCGGGTAACAAATTGTTGTTGGGTGTTATTAAAAATACTGTCACTCATATTAAACTGATACCTGTTGATTAAAAACCCGGGTTTAATTGTGTGCCTGCTGCTCACTTTTTTATTCAAAAAATAGGCAGCTGTAAGTTTTGTTTCTTCTGATTTATAAACTAAAATAGGATTAAGTGAAGTAACAGAATAAGAAGAATCGCGCCTTATTAAATTATGTAAAGAATGTGATTCGGCATAAGAACCCGACACGGTAAGTTTAGTGTATGCGGTAGGATTTATATAATGTGTGTATGAAGCTCCTGAAACGCCCATGGAAGTGCCAAAATATTGATCTCTGTCCTTACTTCCATACAATTCTTCTGTTGACTCAACTTGTTTGCTAAGAATAATATCAATGCTGCTTTTGCCACCAATTCCGAAAAATGAAAGATTGCCTTTTTTTGTTGGAAAATTTAATTTAAAGGCCGCATCCTGATACATAGGAACAGCCGAGGTTCCAATAGAAACATTAAGCGCTTCGAACAATTTTAAAGTAGAATATCTATAGTTGAAAAGGTAAGAGGATCTCTTTTCCTTTGAAATTGGCCCTTCGGCAGTAAGCTCAGTGCCTAAAAAACCGAACTGTCCGGTAAATTCATGTTTTTCATTGTTTCCATTTTTCATTTTAACATCAAATATACCAGCTACACTGTTTCCATATTCTGCAGGAAAAGCACTAGTCAGGAAATCTGAATTACTTAATACCTTATTATTTAAAATACTTACAGGACCACCTGATGTACCTGAAATTGCAAAATGATTAGGGTTTGGAATATCAATACCTTCTAGTCTCCATAACACACCCATTGGTGCATTTCCGCGAACTACAATATCATTACGTGCATCATTTGCACCCTGAACTCCAGCGAAATTTGAAGCCATACGGGCAGGATCACCCCTGCTTCCTGCATACCTGTCAGTTTCTTCAATGGAAAAAGTCCTTGCACTTACTACTGCCATTTCATTTATTGCCTGGTCTTTTCTTGTAGCTGATATCTCAACTGCAGCAATAGAAGTAATAGATTCTTCAAGCTCTACGGTAACAATTACTTCTTTACCTGAAGTAATTGTTATTCCATTCAAATAAAGTGGTTTATAACCAATGAACGTTATTTTCAAGTCTTGTCTTCCCAGTGGTACTTGCTCAATTCTGAAAAAACCGTTAGCATCAGTTGTTACACCTCTTAAACTTACAGTATCACTTGTAAGTATTACCGAAGCTCCTGGTAAGGGCGATTTTGATTCCTTATCAATCACACTTCCCCTGATAACCTGTTTAAAGTCTTGGGCTGAAAGTTGAATGACACAAAAAAATCCAAGGATAAATAGTACAAACTTTTGCATACTTCTTTTTTGAAAAAATGAAAAAAAACCTTGTAAAAAAACGAATAAAAAAACGATAAAATGTTACCACCAATAAGTATTAACAGTAGAAAGTTAAATTATTAAACCATGGCCACAAATAGCAATTTGAAAGCAATACCAATGTTCCGGAAATTATTATTGAATGGAAGGAGATGAAGAATTAGTGGATTCTCCAAAACGAATGCCTAACATTATTTCATGCGTTCCAGAACTATATTTCTGAAGGCCGGAAATTGTATAATCATAAGCATAACCAAATAAAAGGTTATCCTGATAAATAAATCCTATCATCGCAGAAACGGCATCCCTGGTTCTAAAGGTTGCGCCAACCCATACTTTTTCCTGGTAAATAACTCTTGCACTAATATCAAATTGAACAGGAACAGGCTCCACATATTTAACCAACAACATGGGTTGTATTTGAAAATTTTCCCCTGCATCAAATTTATATCCTGCTGTTAGAAAATAGTGGCTTTCAAGTCTAGCACGGTTTTCATTATTGGCAAAAAATTTAAGTTTGTTTTGAGTAATTTGAGGAGTAGAAATACCAACAAAATATTTATCGTGGTATAAATGAACTCCAAAACCAAAATCAGGTACCACAACAGATTGTACTCCAGATGAAAAATAGTTGTCTCCTTGATCTCTTACTGTTATTTTAGACCCATCAATTGCAAATTGGAGCACTCCTGCAGATAAACCCATTGCCAATTTAGTTTTTTCCGCAATTCGTAAATGGTATGAATATGAAAAATTTGCTCCAATTCTTCTGGTTGGTCCGGTAATATCAGTAAATACAGTGGCTCCAACACCCATGTTTTTTTCTTTAATGGGTGAATTCATGCTAAGGGTGAATGTTCTTGGTGAATCAGTAATACCAACCCATTGGCTTCTGTTGTTTAATCGGATATTAAAATGGCCATCTGTTCCTGCCACTGCCGGATTAATTGCAAAATCATTTAGGAAGTACTGACTATAATGCTGTATTTGTTGTGCTTTTAGCACAACCGAAGCAAACATTACAGGAATAAGAATAAATAATAATTTTTTCAGCATAAGTTTATCTCATTATTGTGATTGGACCTGTTAATGGTTCAAATCGGTCATCGTGAAGATTAATAACATAATAGTAAGTTCCAACAGGAACTCCTCCCCCATTGTAAGTTCCATTCCATGGATTTGTATAACCAGGATTTGAACGAAACAGCATTTCACCCCATCGATTGTAAACCTCAACTATTGATTCCGGGAAGAATTGAATGTTATCAATTATCCAGGTATCATTTAATCCATCACCATTAGGAGTAATTCCATTTGTAACAATAATTTTAGGTATTACACTTACCAAAACCGAATCATTACTGACGCAACCATTCTGATCAGTTACAGTTATATGATAAATTGCTGAATTTGCAGGAGTAACAGATGGATTTGCAATAAGAGCATTATCAAGACTTTCAGATGGACTCCATAAATAAGTGTTTCCTGGTGAAGAGGTCGGAGAGCCACCAATTGTTAAACTGGTTCCGGCAATAATCGAGGCATCTAATCCAGCATTTACCTCAGGAGATGCATTTACTGTTACAGTTACTGTATCAAAAGCAACGCACTGACCAACTTCCGCAGCAAGTAAATATTGATGAACACCAGCTGAAGGATTAACCTGGAAAATGCTATCCTTACTTACTTGGATCCTATCAGGCAAGGTATACCAGGTAAAAGTGCTTCCTCCCCTTCCTGTTAAAAATACCGGCCCCCTACCAACACAATATGTAGTATCTGATAATGCAAGGGCAGAGACTTGCAATAAAGGGTTAAGCATTATAAGTGTATCTTTTTTACAACCCATCTGATCGGTAACTGAAAGAGAATATGAACCTTCAAAAAGATCATTGATATCTTCTAATGTAGAGTTTGAACTTCCACCCCATTCAAATATATAAGGGGTAGAGCCTCCTGTAATTGTTACATTGATAGAACCATTATTCACATTACTACAAGTAGGGTCAATAATTGTGGTTAAATTAATTACAATTGGAACAGGTTCATTAATGGTTAAATTTTGTGATGCTGTGCAACCGTTAAAATCTGTAACTGTTACAGGATAAGAACCTGCACAAAGATTAGTGTTAGATCCTGACCCCCAATTGTAGCTGTATGGCAAAACCCCGCCGCTTGCAATTATTGTTGCCTGTCCATCACAGATTCCACCACAGCTTACATTTATAACATTGGGAGAACTTAAGGATAATTGATTAGGATTTGTCAATGAAGTTGACATAAATGTTATACAACCTGACACAGCATCCTGAACCTCTACAAAATAAGTTCCTGCACAAAGGTTAATCGCAGTTGAAGCATTGAAAGCTCCCGGAGTCCACAAATAATTATAGGTTCCGGAGCCTCCGCTAGCCAAAACCGTAGCAGATCCATCGCAAACACCGAAGCAATTTACAGCCGTGGAAGTTATACTTGCAGTAGGGCCATTTGTATTGGATACAGCAATATTCAAAGATTCAGAGCAACCATTAGCATCTGAAATAATTACATTATATAAACCAGCACATAGGCCTGTAAGCGAAGATGTTGTTTGTCCTCCTGATGTCCAATTATAAGTATATCCACCCGCTCCGCCAGACACAATCAGATTTATAGAGCCATTACACACAGTACAAGAACTATTGGTTATGAAACTATTTACACTAATTTGAGATGGTTGTAAAATATCAACAGAGGCAACACGCTTACATCCATTTGCATCAGTAATTTCCAGTGAATAATTTCCTGCTGATGCAGCGCTTATTGTATTTGTTGTTTGTGCACCTGGAATCCATAAATAGCTATAAGGAGAAACACCTCCCACAGGGTTTACAACCGCTGAACCATCAGATAAACCAAAACAACTTACATCAGTTACATTACTGTTTTCGCCCGTTGGTCCACCGTTATCACTGATATTTACATTTATTGATTCTGAACAACCAATGGCATCTGTTACTTGAACAGAATAAACCCCAGAACATAAGTCTATAGAAGTAATTGTTGTATTATTATTTGACCATAAATAGGTATAAGGGCCAGTTCCACCTGACACATCAATAACAGCTGATCCATCACATTCCCCGCAGTTTGCATTTGTAGTTGAAGCTGTTATAAGTATTGGGGGTTTAGTGTTTATTACTACCGTTTGTCCGGCAGTACATCCATTAGCATCAGTAACAGAAACAATATTGCTTCCTACACATAACCCTGTTGCTGTTTGTGTAATTTGCGAACCAAAATTCCAGCTGTAACTATAAGGAAGAATTCCCCCTGTAGGAAAAACTACTGCAGTTCCATCGCAACCTGATTCACAAGAAACACCGGTAGTTGAAGAAAATCCAAAAATAATTGAAGCAGGTTGTGTAATGGTAGCCGTTGCAAAACTTATACATCCCAAAACATTATCGGTTACAGTTACAATATAGTTTCCTGGACAAAGTGATGAAATACTATTTGATGCAATTCCATTACTCCAAACAATTGAATAATCACCTGAGCCATTGCTAACAGCAACAGAGGCAGAACCGTTGCAACTTCCGTTACATGTAGTATTAGAAGATGAAATAACCAATACTGGACCATTCGTATTACTAAGGGCAATTGTGTCATTTTTTGAACAACTCATCGCATCTGTAATTGTAACCGGATATAAAGCTGCTCCTAAGCCTGTAATAGTAGGAGTAGATTGGCCACCAATTGCCCAAAGATATGTATATGGTGCTGCTCCTCCTGTTGGGGTTAAGGTAATTTCTCCATTTGTATCACCACAATCAGGTTCTATAAAACTGGGATTAGCTATAATTTCAGAAGGTCCATTTATAGTAACAGTAACATTCATTATGCAACTATTTGCATCCATTACCTGAACATTATAAACACCAGCAGAAGCATTAGAAATTGTGTTTGATGTATAACCTCCCGGAGTCCATGAATAATAATAAGGTGTTGTTCCTCCAGATGGAAATATTGTGACTCCCCCATCCAATGATCCATAACAAGAAACATTAGTTGTTGTTTGAGAAGCCCCTGTTGGACCATTAGAATTAGTTACAGCAATATTTTCTGTTATAGAACATCCATTTGCATCAGTAATAAGCACTGAATATAAGCCTGCACAAAGACCTGCAATGGACGATGAAGTTTCATTGTTACTCCATATATAACTGTAAGGACCTACACCACCAATAGGGTTTACTCCTGCTGATCCATCACATACTCCACAATCAGCAGATATGGAGGAAGCATTCGCTTGAATTATTGTTGATTCTGAAATAATAACTGTATTAATTGTTATGCAACCAACAATATCTGTTACAGTTGCATAATAAGTTCCTGCACATAATCCTATTGCATTCTCTGAAGTGCTAGGGTTGGATGTCCATGAATAAGTATAGCCGGGAGTTCCACCGGAAACAGAAAGGGTAGAACTACCATCACAGTTTGTATTGCAACTGGCATTATTTGAGGTAGCAATAACAACAGGTCCATTTTCATTACTTACAGGAACCGTAAAGTTTTGCATACAACCGGAATTATCAGTTATATTAACTGTGTATAAACCAGCACATAAATTTACTGCTGTATTTCCTATATCTGAATTACTCCAGCTTATATCATAAGGAGCACCACTTCCCCCTAATGGGCTAACTGTGGCTTCTCCATTACAAATATTGCAAGGGGGGCTGGTAACGGTAAAATTATCGGTAATGGCAGCTGGTTGCGTTAAGGTAAGTGCTGTATTATAATTGCAACCATTTGCATCTGTAACAATAATTGAATAATTACCTGCACATAAACCAGATGGATTTTCAGATGTATAACCCCCAGGAGACCAAAGGTAAAAATAGGGTGCAGTGCCTCCTGTTGGGGTAATTAAACCTGTTCCATTACAAGCTCCATAACAACTAACATTTGACCCTCCGGCCGAAGCAGTAAGTATATTTGGCTGAGTAATATTAAAACTACTTACTCTTGAACAACCACTAGCATCTGTAACAGTTACATTATATAATCCAGGGCACAGATTACTTAGGGTATTTCCTGAAAATCCGGTTGACCAGTTAATTGTATAAGGCCCTGTTCCTCCTGAATTTACAATTGAAATACTACCGTTGCATGAACCATTGCAGGTAATTTGAGTTATAGTTGAATTTACAGTAATAATAGAGGGTTCTGTAATTGTATAGGAAAAGGCTCCATTACATCCGTTTGCATCAACAACTTGTGCAGAATAGGTCCCGGGAGCTAAACCAGAAACAGTAGCTATTCCCGATGTAATAACCACAGGACCAGTTGACCATGTAACAGAATAAGGGGATGTTCCTCCGGTAATATTTACTGTTGCTGTACCATTCATATACCCGTTGCAGGAAACATTTGTATTGGTTCCACTAACTTGAAGAGGGCCAGGAACCTGAATTAAAATAGATTCATTTCCTATGCAATTATTTCCATCTTCTATTTGAACAGTATAAGTCCCAATACACAAACCAGATTGAGAAGCACTATTGCTTAGGCCTCCTGACCAGGTATAATTGTAACTTCCATTTCCACCCGATGTATTAAGAAGGATTGCTCCATCACATACACCTTGACAGCTAACATTATTTATAATGGGATTACCCTGAACAGGCTCGGGTTCTCCAATAGTGATTGTCTCAAAAGTAATACATCCTAGTGTATCTGCAACTTGTACAAAATGAATTCCAGCACATAAATTTATTGCAGAAGGTGAAGTATTTGAGCCAGGAGTCCAATTATAAGAAAAAGGATTATTTGGCCCAGAAGCAGTAACAGTTGCTGTTCCGTTGCATGCTCCAAAGCAAAGTGCATCAGTAAAAACATGTGAGGTTAAAGGGCCTCCGTTATTGCTTACTGCAACAGAAAAAAGAATTGAACATAAAGAAGCATCAGTGATTGTTACATTATATAAGCCAGCACAAAGATTAGTTGCAGTAGCTGTTGTTTGTTGAGCTGGATCATCCCATAAAAATGTAAAGGGGCCACCTACACCACCCACCGGGAAAACTGTTGCGCTTCCATCGCAAATTCCACATGTGGCTATGTTAGACGTTGATGTAGCAGTAATTTCAAGAGGTTCTGTAATGTTGAAACTTTGAGTTGCAACACAGCCATTAATATCTGTTACTTGAACATTATAAGAATCGGAGCATAAACCTGCAATGGAGGAGGTTGATTGTCCATCAGGAGTCCACAAATAGGTATATGAACCAGTACCACCTATTGGACTTACGGAAGCTGTACCATCACAAATTCCAAAACATGAAGCATTAGTAGAGGATTGATTTAAAAGTATAGCAGAAGGTTGAGCTATAACCACAGAAGCATTGCTGGCACAACCATTTGCATCTGATACAGTTACAGTATAATTACCTGCGCAAATTCCACTTTGAGCAGAGCCAGATAATCCTAAGGGCAACCATGAATAATTATATGGACCTGTTCCTCCGGAAGCCACTGCATTGAGTGTACCTGAACAAACACTATTACATAACAAATCTGTACCTGTGGCATTGAGTGTTAATAAATCAGGCTCAGTAATATTTATGTTTAATGTTATACAGCAACCGGGGGAAAGCGAATCGCAAATGCTTACTGAATAATTTCCTTTACAAAGATTAGCGATAGAAGAAGTAGTTTGTCCTGTTGACAGCCAGAAATATGTATAGATACCAGAACCACCTGTTGCTGTTACTGAAGCGGTTCCATTGCAGTTTTCAAAACAATTTAAATCAGTTTTAGAAATGTTTCCAGCTAATCCAGCAGGTTCAGTGATAGTGAATATTTGATTTACATTACAACCATTTGCATCAGTAATTGTAACTTGATATGAACCAGGACACAAACCTGTATTTGAAGGACCATTAGGTCCTGTTGGAAACCAAGAAAAGGAATAAGGCGCTTGCCCTCCTGATGGATTTACATTTGCAAGTCCATTACACGAGCCATTACAATTTATGTTTGTACTTAGGGGGTTAGGATTTATCATAGTAGCCGCCCCAACATTTATTGTAAGGTTAACAGAACAACCATTAATATCTGTAATAGAAACAGGATAATTACCAGGACAAAGATTTGACCTGAAAGGATTTGTGGAACCATTGGACCATAAAAATGTATAGGGCCCGCCATTACCGCCCGAAGGACTTAAAAAAACAGATCCGTTGCAAAATCCATTACAGCTAACATTGGTTACAATTGGATTACCCACAATTTGATTGGGCTGGTTTACAGTATCAGAAACACTGGTTACACAAAGGTTTGCATCTGTAACAGTAACAAATTGAACTCCAGCACACAAATTACTCACCAGTTCAGTGGTTGGCCCTGAAAACCAGCTATAGGTATAAGGTGCTAAACCACTATTAGCAACCACAGAGGCTGTACCATCACAAACACCATTGCAACTGGCTGGCGTTGTGGAAGAGGTAATTTGTGGACCAGAAACAGAATTAACAATTATAAAGAAAGTATCAATACAAGAAACATTGTCTGTAATTTGAACCCAATAAACAGCAGCAGCAAGGTTTGTAGCAGGATTTCCTGTTTGGCCATTACTCCATAAATAGGAATAGGAAGGAGTTCCTCCAGAAGTATTTAATAAAATTTCCCCATCCGTATTTCCACATGTTGCATTGGTAATGTTTGGTGCTGGATCTATTAACATAGGGGCATCAATAAAAACACTATCAACAATCGAACAAGCATTTTGATCTGTAATTGTAACCACCTGGTAACCTGAGCATAAATTGTTAGCTGATGCTGTAGCTTGAATGGGAGTGCTATTCCATTCATAAGCTAAAGTTCCACTTCCTCCGGCTGCATTTGCAAAAGCACTACCATTACAGGTTGAGCCACAAATGGCATCTACAACATTGGAAAAATTTAATGTAAGTACTGGAGGATTAATGAAAACAGTATCAGCAGAATGTGAACATCCATTGGCATCTGTAACTGTAACTGTAACCGGTCCAGCGCAAATACCGGTAGCTGTTTGAGTTGTTTGAACAATTGGAGTATTCCAACTATAAGTATAAGGATTTAAACCCCCAAAACCAGTTGCAGTAGCCTGAGCATCACATGCACCAAAACAACTTATACCTGTACCGGTACTGTTAATGGTAATATTTACCAATGGGCTAATCTGTACCTGCAATACTATAGAACATCCTTTTGAGTCAGTAACCGTTACAGAATGAGTACCAACACACAAGAAAATGGCAGTTGGTGTAGTTTGAGGAATTGGAGTATTCCAAAGATAACTATAGGGAGCAGTTCCTCCTCCAACGCTAACAGTAGCTTGTCCGTCACAAACTGTATTACAACTTGCTGAGGCATTAGTTACACTGGCATTTAGTACCAATGGCTGGGTAATGGTAACGTTTGTTGAATCTAAACATCCATTCGCATCTGAAATAATAACAGTGTAAAGTCCCGGACAAAGATTGGATATTGATTGGGTAAATTGAGGAGGATTTGTATTCCAGGAATAAGAATATGCTCCAGAACCTCCAGTTGCATTAGCTGTAGCAGTTCCATCACATATTCCAAAACAATTTACATTGGTGAAAGTTGCTGAAGCTTGCATTATTACAGGCTCTGAAATATTTTCAGTATGCATGTAAACACATCCCAGATTATCTGTAATGGTTGCTGTGTATGAACCCATACAAAGATTAATGGCTTGGTTTCCGGATTGAACCGGATTAGTATTCCAGCTAACATTGTATGGGGGTGTAGCTCCTGAAAGTGATAATGTTATTGAGCCAGTGCAGTTTCCAAAACAATCAACCTGCACTAAGGCAGCTGTTGAATTGAATACTGGAGGTTGCGTTAAAGTTACTGTTTGTTGCTGAAAACATCCAAATACATCTGTTACAGTAACAGTATAAGCAACACCAGCACAAAGGTTTATTGCAGTTTGTCCAATCTGGTTTGGAATCATATTCCATAAAAAACTATAGGGACCAGTACCACCACTTGGATTTGCTGTAGCAGTTCCATTGCATAAACCGAAACAAGTAATGTTGTTTACAGTAACATTTGGAACAATTGTAGTTGGGTTTATTACTTCTGCCGAGGCACTAGCAGTACAACCATTGTTATCAGAAACAATAACGCTGTAAGTATTAATACATAAGCTACTGGCAGTTTGTGTTGTTTGAGAGTTACTCCAATTGTAAAAATAAGTTCCTGTCCCCCCGCTAACATTTGCTGTTAACTGACCATCGCAAACTCCTGAACAACTAACATCATCATCATTTACAAAAACTGTAAGCAAAGCTGGTTCATTTACAAAAACAGTATCAAAGACCTGACAATTGTTTTGATCGGTAACAATAACTGAAAATTGCCCTTCACATAATGCTGTTATTGGGCTGCCAGAAACAGCATTAGACCAAATTGAGGTATAGCCTGGGGTTCCACCGGAAATATTAACATTTGCTGTACCATCACATGAACCAAAACAGCTAATATCAGTAGAACTGGCATTGGCGATTAAAATACTAGGCTCAATTATGTCAATACTTCCACTAACAGTACAACCTTGAGCATCCGTAACTGAAAGAGAATATGTATCAGGACAAAGATTATTTATTGAGGAGTTCAGGCCAGTAGTATTTGAGAGAACGATATTGGAACTGTTAGTCCAAACCATGTTAAAAGGACCGGTACCACCCGTTGGCGTACCGGAAGCGGAACCATCACAATTGCCATTGCAAATCACATTGGTTCCATTAATAGACAACAATAGGGGAGCCGGCTCGGTAATAACGAAAACAACTGTATCATTACATGCATTATTATCGCTCACAATAACAGTATAAGTCCCAGGGCAAAGGCTAGTTAAAGCGGATCCTGAAAAAACACCAGGAACGGTTGCAGTCCAGGCAAAATTATAGGGGCTTGTTCCACCAATTGGACTCACCGATGCTTCTCCATCACAAGCACCACCACAAGTTACATTTGAAGATAAAGGATTTAGAACAAGAGGATCAGGCTCTGTAATTGTTATACTTTGAATTCCTACACATAATGAATCATCTGTAACAGTAACCGTATAAGAACCAGGGCAAAGATTTGAAATTCCAGGAGTAGTTTGTGAACCTCCCCATAAATAATCATAACCTCCAGGGGAAGCTGTTGCTGGTTGTCCATTAATAGTTCCGGTTCCACCTAATGGGTTTGCTAATGCCTGACCATTGCAAAACCCAAAACAAGAGATATTTGTGGGTGTAATATTTGGAGTTAAAAGTTGTGGTTGTACAAGGCTTGTAGGAAATGTTTTGGAACAACCATTGAAATCGGTAACAGTAACGGATGTAGATGGTGTTACACATAATGCGGTATCTAATTTCTGGGTTTGTCCATCTAGCCATAAGTATGTATAAGGAGCGGTTCCAGCCCCCGATAAGGGCGTTACATTAATCCAGCCATTACAATAACCAAAACAGGTAGGAACTTTTTTAGCGAAGTTAACAGCAAGAGGATTTGGAGCATTAACAGTTATAAATGCAGGAAATTGACTCATATCACATGAATCAGTAATCAAAACAAGGTAATTACCCGGCCCAATATTAGTTAATGGGTTGCCATATGCAATGCCTGCGCCTAAAGTGCCTCCAGTCCATTCAAAACCAAGATTTCCGCATGCCCCATACACATTTGTTATGTTAATTGATCCATTTGTAGCAGGACCTTCCGAAGAGTTATTACAGCTTGGAGAAATAATTGTATACTTAATGCTATCTACTTGAAGTAAAGAGTTTGCACCGTTGTTGTGGGTTTGATTTTTTTGGGTGTAAATAAAGTCTGGGGGAAACTTTACGTTAACAGATTTTGCATTAAACCCTATGGGAATTTGTTCGAGTATAATTTTTGATTTACCAAAATCAACATTTGCCTTTTTTCCCTTGATTTGTACTGTTTTAGCCTTTATAAAATTATTGTTTGAGCTAAAATAACCTGTTTCAAAGTAAATAGATTTTTGATTGAAAAAATTACCCTCAAGTTTCCATTCACCCTTTTTACCAATAAAAAAAACATTTGAATTAAGTAATATATCCTTTGTATTTATTGTATTTCCTTTGGATTCTGACTTAAAGAAAATATCCCCGGAAAATAAAAAATTAACTTCTTGATTTAATTCAAATGATCCATGAATATTTAAATTGGATTGGCCTTCAAAAAAAGGATAAGGAGTCCCTTGTTTCCAGGAAAAATTTTTACAAACAGAAGTTGCAGATACAAATACATGCTGATTAGAAACTGTAAAAGAATTTTCATCAAATATTACGTTATCATTCTCAGTAGGAATTGACATTCCCCCTTTTCCGCCTGATTTTGATGACCAATGTTGGGAATTATCCCAATTTCCAGATCCTTCTACCCAAAATCGATCTGCAGCTGTTGCATTATTTGTAAAAAGTAATACTAAATTTGATAGGATTATTAGGGCTAGTAGCTGTTTTTTCAAATTAAAAAAGAATTAAACTTTTATCAATGCGATTTTACGAAAACTTTCTTTGTTTTGTTTCCAATACACTCTGTTTTTTAATAATAGAAAGAGTCCTTTTAAAACTATTCTAGAACAAAACTGTCAACGAAGATAATAATTTGTGCGTAAAGTACTTATAGAAAAAACATTTTTTTCATTTGAAGAATGCTATTCAGTATGTTTTTTATTAAAACAAATGCAGTTATTATTAAAAAGACATGTTACTTTTTCTTGATTTTGCCTTCAAAAGGAATCACTACTGTTATCCTGAAATTTCTTCCTGGTTCAGGAATATTTAAAATTCTGTACCGGCTGAGGTGATTAAAATATTTTTTATTGGACAAGTTGTTTACCGAGAAAATGAATTGAATTTTCTGCTTCTTAAAATCAATAGATGTTCCCATTGAACCGTTTAACAAAACATATCCTGGAGTTTTCAACTCATTGCGTGCAGTTTGATTTTGTGCAGCAAAGGCTTTTGCATTTATATTAAAAAAAGTGTTTCTGAACTTGGAATTAATTGTTTCTAATTCATATTCCCCCTCTATTTCAACTGAAAATGGAGGTGTAAACGGAAGTGGAAAGTGTAATAAAATATCGTGAGCCATTACATATTCTCCTGTTAGCCCCAAATGCATTGCTTTATTTAAATGATAATCGGCTTTAAACTCTCCTCCTGTTGTAATTGCTTTTGTTTGTCTAAAAACATAAGTTTGTCCCCCTTCTGGTAAAGTTGAAAATCTACCGCTAGGTGTTAAAAAAATATAATTATCAAAATAATAGAAAAACGGAGTTAGGGCAAAAAAGAAGTCCCCTTTATGGTGGCTTAAACCTAGATCCAGTTGATATCCTCTTTCAGAACCTAAAGATGAATCTCCCATTTCATGTCTGAAAGCTCCGTGGTGGATGCCATTTGAGGCAAGTTCATTGGTAGTTGGAGATCTGAAACTACTTCCAACATTTAATTTGAAATTCCAGAATTCAGTAAGATTATAGGAAAGTCCTATTCCTCCTGAAAAATTACCGAAATTTCTGTTAATATTACTGTTTCTTCTTACATAGCTCCTAATCGATACTGAGTCTTCATAAACAGGTTCCAAATATTCATAAATTTGAAGTACTGTTTGATCATACCTTAATCCTGCATTAAAAAACAGATCTTTATTCATTCTAAATTTTTGAAATACAAAACCTGCAATGTTTTTGGAGGTGTAATCAGGAATCAAAAACTGAAAACCTCCTCTATTGTTTTGTTGGAAATTTCCTGAAAGGCCGAAAACAAAATTTGATTTTTCTGATTTTTCCACCTGGTACCTTACGTTCGCTGTATATGTTTGAAGCAATAAATCAAGTTCTACATCACCATTTGGAGTTGGTCCTTTTCCATGTGCAAAAGGAACAGATAATTCTTGCCTATGATTCTGTTGGTAACCCATATCAATAGTCAACCAATTTTTAAAAACAAGCAAATTAGAGTTGGAGATAACTTTAAAATGCTTTGTCTTCTGGGCAGGAAGTTCAATATTCCTATAGTCTCCATCGTGTGCAAGTTTGAATGCTCTTGGTGTTCCATGAGCTCCGGGAAATAATCCTGCATGTTGGTCAAACGCTGAAAAAGTAACGGTTGAATGACCCCAGTTGCGCTGAAGACCAATTGTGGATGAAAAATTATTTTCCACTCCAGCTGTATTTTTTAAACGTTTGCCCTCTATAGGCAATAAAAAATTGTTATAAACAAAAGAATCAGCAGGTATTTTGTAATCAGCATAGTTTTGATGAGTCAACCTAAATCTGAAAATATTGCCTTTTCTATTGCCTTCAACCATTGCAGAAGTTCCAATTAAATCATTATTCGAAGCCCCTTTTAAAAGTAGGGATGAAGTAAAAGTGTTTTCATGAGGCACAATAGCAGGCCTGATGTTTATTACTCCACCCATTGCATCTGAACCATAAATGAGAGATGCTGGTCCTTTTAAAATCTCAACCCTATCAATGTTATGCTGGTCTATTTCAAGTCCATGATCTGCACCCCATTGCTGGCCTTCCTGTTTTATTCCATTTTCAGCAACAGCTACCCTGTTAAAAGCCATACCCCTTATAACAGGCTTGGATATTCCTGTTCCAAGGTTTATGGAATTAATTCCCGGTATTTTTTCAAGCGTTTGGGCAAAACTTGTACCTGCATTTTTTTGAATAAATTCCCTGTTAATTACCTCAACAGACATCGAGCGTTCCTGGTCATCTATGTTTAATGTACTTTCTTCAATTACAAATGCTTTTAGTTCAAGGGATGTGGATTTTAAAATTATATCGATATTTTCATTACCAGAAATTTTAAAGGTCCAAACTGCAGTTTCATATCCAGTATAATATACATGCATATGATAGGAGCCCGGTTTTATTTTTAAAAATTGGTAATTTCCACTAATGTCCGTAGTGGTACCAATATTTAATTCATGGATAAATACAGTAGCTCCGGGCAACAAAACATTTTCAGTATTTCTTATTGTCCCCTTTAAGGAATAAAAAGCCTGGGCTGAAAGTGCAAAAGGGGCCACATAAAAAAACGACAACAAAATTAACCTGTATATTGAGCAGGAAAGGTCTTTTTTCAAAACTTCAAGTAAATGGAATTAAAAATACCATTGCCCTTTTTTTAAATGGGCAACAAAAACAAGAGGATTACAAAAAAGAGTATGCAGGGGGAGCTCTTTCGGAAACAATACCGCAAAAGAAATTAAAAAAAATTGAAGTTGCTATTTGATTCTCTAAATGGAAAAAGGATGAATAAAAAGTAATAGGGAAAGATAAAAGGCCAAGTTCTTTAACAAAGTAGCTATCGCAAAAAAAGCAAAAATCTTCTTCAATTTCATGCAAATGATAGGTTCCGCTTGATTTTTTATGCTCTCCTGATTCACACACTGCTTGGTGATGATGCAATAAGTTTAAAGGTAAGTGAAGAAAAATCCACATACCTAATAAAAATAAAAATGTTGTTTTTACCGCTATTGCCTTCATTGTTATTTTACAAAGGTAGCTTTTTCTAAATTAATACTAAATCAAAAATTATTTAGAAAATTCTAACCTTTTATTTTGCATTTCGTACTAAGCAGTAATTAAAATAATTATGAATAAAATAATCATCTGGTTGAAAATCGGGAAAGTATTTATTGACCAGGAATCTATAAGAGGTTTGAAACGCAAAGGCCCACAGACTCAAATCAGTTTATTTAGCAACCAGGTTTTAGTTGTTAATGCCTCCTATGACAAAATAATTGAAATGCTTCCTTCTGGCAGGTTTTAATGATAAGCAGGACAAAGGGTTCCATTTTGTTTTCCTTTCCTTCCGCATAAATACACTCCTATCATAATTTCATGGGTATTAGAACTTGCAGTTCTGATTTTTGAAGTTGTATAATCGAATGAATATCCCATATCAAGGAATGGAAGTAATTTCAGCCTTATTAATGCTGCTAAGGCATCCCTGTTTCGCAAGGAAAATCCTAATGAAAACACATTCTTGTAATCCCAAATTAAATTCAAATCAATTGCTGGAGGGGCCATAGGAATGAATTTTACCATGGTTGACGGAATCAGGGAATATTCCCGATTAATGATCAATTTGTGACCTGCAGAAAAAACATAATGTCTGGCAATCTTACTGTCATTCCCTATTTGGCCACCAGGGCCTTTTATCCTTTTATTGTATATTTGGCCTGCTGCCAATCCTGCATATGTATTTTTGCTATATAGCCATAAACCTGCAGTAAAATCAGGCAGGACTAAAATACTTTGAGACCCAGCAACTGCATTATCTACAGGGTTAAATAATGTTACATTATTGTCAAAAACAAATTGTTGTAATCCTGCAAAGGCCCCGGCAGAAAGAGTATAGTAATTATTTAAGGGGATATGATAGGCGTATGCCGGATAAATATATGTTTTAGTAAATGGGCCTATTTGATCTTTTTCAAGATAAAAACCAACACCATGGTAGGGTTGAGAAGGCATTTTTTTCTTATTCTTTATCCTGGTTTGAAAACTAAAGTAACCTATTTTAGGAGCTCCCTCAAATCCAAGCCATTGTAACCTATACCCTGTTCTAATATCAATACACTCCTTGCTTCCTGCTACTGCTGGGTTATGGCCAAATTGATTGAACATATATTGTGTGTATTGTCTTGTTTGCTGGGCATGTAAAAATTCTAAACCAAAAATAATTATAAAAATAAAAAATACAGTCTGTCTCATTATTTGATAATTGTTATTGATCCCCGGAATATTTCCGCTGATTTGTCATCTGTTTTTGCGTTTAAATCTATAGTATAAAAATATGTGGAAGCAGGAAGTTCCACTCCCAAACTTGATCCATCCCATTCCTCATTTTGTTCATACCCCTTTGATCTAAAAACCTTTTGCCCCCATCGGTTGTATATATCAATAACACAATCAGGGTAGTAATTTATAAAATGTATCTGCCAAACATCATTTACACCATCTCCATTAGGAGTAAAAGCATTTGGAATTACAATGCGCGGCAAAACAAAAACAGTAACCTTATCCTGTGCATTACAAAGTTCATCACTGTAAGTATATGTAGTGTATGTAGTTGTTCCACCAGGAGAGGCAATGGGAGATTGAGTTTCAAAACTATTTAATCCTGATGGAGGATTCCACAAATAAAAGATCCCATTTCCATCTGCAAACAGTTGAACACTTCCTCCTTGAATTATTGTTTTGTCTTCTCCTGCATTAACAAAAAGTGTATTATTAAGTTCCTGAACATAAAATTCTTCTTTTTGTTTGCATCCAAAAGCATCTGTAACAGAAACAGTATGATTTCCAACATTAAGCTCAGAAAAACTATTGCTGTTTTGTGGTGTACCCTCCAACATGGAATAGGTATAAGGGCCAGGCCCCATATTAATGCTATCAATTTTTACAGCACCTTTCTTTTGAAAACAAGTGGCATCCTCAATATCAGCTTCTGCTGAATATGTTACAGCATCTCCAGAAATACTAATTTCAATAGTGCAGGCAGAAGGCAATCCAGCATTTTCACTATTAATTATCAAATAATAAGTGGTATGTGGATTCAGAGAAGTTCCACTTAATGAAAATGTTCCCTGTGATCCACTATTGCAATCAAGTTCTGTATAATTTGAAGGATTGCAACCTGAAGCTGAAGAAATAAGTGTTCCGCTTACCTGGGTCCCTGCATCGCAAACCGAATTAACTTTTACAGAAGCATTACCACCCTTTTGATTGGTAGTAAATTTATACCATGTTGTATTGTTGGTGCTATGGCAGGCAGAGGTCCAGGAATCAGCACCTGCATTAGAATTACTGGCACTGTGGCTTTCTCCGAAACATACTTGCTGGGCTCCCGAACATTCATTGTTGGCAGGTTGAGCTGCTAGAACCAGACTAAACAAAGAAAACACAAAAAACAAAAGTAATGGCAAAGGTCTTTTCATTCAAATAAAATATGGGTGAAAATACAAAAATATTTTGCAAAAGACATTTTCAAAATAATTAGGAAAAAATTATGAAATCACGGGTTTAATTCTTATTTCAATTTTCTACTAATCAGTATTAATTATAAAAATTCATTTGCCAGGTTTGCTAGTTCAGATCTTTCGCCTTTTTCGAGTGTAATATGAGCATAAAGAGCTTGATTCCTGATTCTATCTATTAAATATGAAAGCCCGTTACTTTGAGTGTCAAGATAAGGTGTATCTATTTGAAAAACATCACCCGTGAATATTATTTTTGTGTTTTCTCCTGCCCTGGAAATAATGGTTTTAATTTCATGAGGAGTAAGATTTTGGGCCTCATCCACAATGAAAAAAATATTGGAAAAGCTTCTACCCCTGATATAAGCTAATGGAGTAATTACGATTTTTTCATTTTCAATCATTTCATTTATATTCTTCTGCTCTTTATCTTTTTCGCCAAACTGGTTCTTTATAAATTTCAGATTGTCCCACAAGGGTTCCATATATGGGTTTAATTTTGATTTAATATCTCCCGGTAAATATCCTATGTCCTTATTACTTAAAGGCACAATTGGTCTTGCCAAATGAATTTGCAGGTAGTTCCTTCGCTGTTCAAGGGCACCTGCCAGGGAAAGCAGCGTTTTCCCTGTTCCTGCAACACCTTGTATTGTCACCAACTTTACATTTGGGTTTAAAATAGCATGCATTGCAAATGCTTGCTCCGCATTTCGTGGGGTAATACCAAAAGCAGAACTCTTAGTTACCCTTTCAAGATTGCCACTTAAACTATTAAAATAAGCCAGAACAGATTTTTGGTCACTCTTTAAAATGTAATAATGATTAGCTGAAACAGCACCCTTAATGATTTTATTTGAATCACAGAAACCCTTTTCATACACCTCATCAATTATGCTTTCAGGCGTTTTTTCAATAATTGTTTTACCTGAATAAAGATCTTCTGGAGCCTTTATTTTTCCTGTTTCATAATCTTCGGCAGTTAAATTAAGCGATTTGGCCTTTATTCTTAAATTTATATCCTTGGTTACCATTATCACTTTTTTTTCTGGAAATTGTTCAGAAAGATAAAGTGCGGCATTCAAAATCCTGTGGTCGGCCTTATTTTCTCCGAAAACTTTTTGAGCATCAATGGAAGCATTCTCATTCATTACTATTTTGAGCCTTCCTAATCCTTTTTCCTTAAAATTTATCCAGTCCTGAAGTGTGCCTTGGCCTGAAATCTTATCAATAAAACGAATAAATTCACGGGCCTCAAAGTTTTTTGTATCATTCCCTTTTTTGAAATTATCAAGCTCTTCAAGTACTGTTATGGGTATTGCTACATCATGTTCTTTAAAACTTTTAATAGAATTATGATCGTATAGAATTACAGAAGTATCCAAAACAAAAATTTTACTGATCTTTTTCATGGCTTTATTCTATATGGGATTAAAAATAACTATATTTTCACATAACTGTTAGGTGATTTAAAATAAATAGAATTTTGTTTTTTGAGTTTAAAAAATTCAAACCTTATGTTGGGCTATCTATGAACCAAAGTTAAAGGAAATAAAAGGAACAATAAAAACATTGGACTAAACTAATTTTTCAATTTTCACTGTGCTGTAAATAGTATCTATAAACAAATATAGTGAAATCAGGAATTTCTGAAAAGCCACAGATTTTCATTTGCCAATCAAATTAGCAATGAAAATAAAGATTTTAGCCTATTTCCTTTTATTTTTTTATTTTTACTGCCTTTAATAAAAAACATTGCTGATGTTCGAACTAATAACAAATTTTCCACAACAACTCCGGGAAGCAATAAAGATAGGAGAAAGTGCAAGTTTAACAAAGGCCAAAGTACCCATATCCAATATAGTGATATCAGGACTTGGGGGGTCAGGGATTGGAGGAAGCATTGCATCACAATTGTTTGAAAAGGAAAGTCCTGTTCCAATTACTGTAAACAATAAATATTTTCTACCAGCCTTCGTTAATAGTAATACTCTGGTTATTATTTCTTCCTATTCCGGAAATACTGAAGAAACTATCTCTTGTATGAAGGAGGCAATGAAGAAAAGTGCAAAAATTGTTTGCATTACTTCAGGAGGAGCAATTGCAGAAATGGCAATTAACAACAAACTTGATTTTATTAAAATTCCAGGTGGAAATCCTCCACGCACATGTCTTGGTTATTCATTAACCCAGTTAATGTATATTCTTTCTTTCTATGGAATCATAAGTCCATCCTTTAAAGAAAAATTAAATGCAGCCATTGAATTAATCATTGATCAAAAACCTCAAATTATTGTAGAATCCAAGGCAGTTGCTGCAAAACTTTTACATAAATTACCTGTTATATATTCTGTTTCATCCGGAGAAGCCATTTCAATTCGATTTAGGCAACAACTCAATGAAAATGCGAAGGTACTTTGCTGGCACCATGTTTTTCCAGAACTCAACCACAATGAACTTGTTGGCTGGACAGAAAAAAACGAGAACATGGCTGTTGTAATTTTCAGAAACAACACCGACTTTATAAGGAACCAAAACAGAATTGAAATATCAAAACAAATAATTGCACGTTATACTTCTACAATAATTGAAATATTTTCAAAGGGCGAATCCAATATAGAGCATGCCATTTACCTGATTCATTTGGGAGATTGGATATCCTATTTCCTTGCAGATTTAAAAGGCATTGATGCAGTAGAGGTTAAAGTTATCGACCTATTGAAATCAGAGTTATTAAAAAGTTGAGGTGTAAATGCAGCGAGTAGAATTCAGGGATCTTGGATTAATTGATTATAAGCAAGCCTGGGACCTGCAGGAGAAAATTTTTCAACAAATAATTTCAGAAAAAGTAAAAAACAGGGAACTCCTTCCAGAACAACAAAAAAAAACGCCCGGCTACTTACTATTTTGTGAACATCCCCATGTTTTCACCCTTGGAAAAAGTGGCTCAGTAGACAATCTGCTTATTGATGAAAAGGGATTGGCAGAAAAAAATGCAACTTATTATAAAATCAACAGAGGGGGCGATATTACTTATCATGGTCCAGGTCAACTTGTGGGTTACCCCATTCTTGATTTAGATAATTTTTTTACAGATATTCACAAGTACTTGCGTTATCTTGAAGAAGCAATTATTCTAACACTTGCTGAATATGGAATAGAGGCTGGCCGTTTTCCTGGCTATACAGGCGTTTGGCTTGAGCCAGAAAATCCTGAAAAAGCGAGGAAGATTTGTGCCATGGGAGTAAGATGTAGCAGGTGGGTAACCATGCATGGTTTTGCCTTTAATGTAAACACCAGCCTTGATTATTTCAACCTGATTGTTCCTTGTGGTATAAAGGATAAGGATGTAACCTCAATGAAAAAAGAACTTAATGGAGATGTTGATATCATTGAGGTTAAAAATAAATTAAAATCACATTTGGAAACACTTTTCCATATGGCCCTTTTTGATTAAATTGTATTTAGAAGAAATTAATGAAAGCACTGAAAAAAATATTGGCGGTAGTATTCCTTGTAATTGCTCTTGCAAATGTTCTGGTTTTTGTTTCGGGTAATACACATTTGTATAAAGCCATTGCCAACACTTATTTTAAAGGCCGCTCGGGACCTAGTATTACAGAATATGGAATTTTTTCGAGCCGGGAAATAAAAAATGGAACACCCCAGCCGTGGAATTTAAGTACAAAGTACAACACTGGCAAAATAGATGAAAGCCTAAAGGAGCAAATGGAAGCTTTGGAAACTGTATCTCTTCTAGTGATCCGGGATGATTCAATAAATTTCGAACAATACTATGATGGATTTGATAAGGACATGAAATCAAATTCTTTTTCAATGGCAAAAACTATTGTTGGAATATTAACAGGAGTGGCTTTAAAAGAAGGTCAAATCAAAAGCCTTGACCAACCAGTGGGAGATTTTTTGCCGGAATTTAAGGAGGGGAAAAAATCCAAAATAAAAATCCGTCATTTATTAACAATGAGTGCAGGAATGGATTTTGATGAAGATTACAAAAGTCCATTTGCTTATCCTGCCCTGGCTTATTATGGTACAGATTTACGATCCCTTACTTTAAAATACAATGCATTGGAAGAGCCTGGGACCATATTCAGGTATTTGAGCGGAGATACCCAGCTTCTGGCTTTTGTGCTAGCTGAGGCCACAGGTAAAACAATAAGCGATTACGCTTCAGAAAAATTATGGAAACCCATGGGTGCCGAACATCCTGCTTTTTGGAATCTTGATTCTGAAAATGGCGTTGAAAAAGCATACTGTTGCTTTATTTCAAACGCACGTGATTTTGCAAGACTCGGGAAATTGTATTTAAACTGGGGCAATTGGCATGGAAAACAAATTGTTGACTCTACTTTTGTAGCTGAATCTATAATACCTGCAAAATTGGTTGATAAACAAGGAAACAGCAACAAAAATTATGGTTTAAAATGGTGGTTGGTAAAATATAAGGAAATGCCAATATTTTATGCTCGTGGAATTCTTGGCCAGTATATTATTTGTATTCCTCAAATGAACATGATTATTGTGAGGCTAGGACATAAAAGAGAAGTAACTTTACCGGGAAACCACCCCTCAGATTTATTTGTATATATTGATGCGGCTTTACAGGCCCAAAATTAAAATTTTCTATACATTACCAAAGAAATTCTTCTTTCAATAAAAGTAGAATTAGTAAGTTATTTAATAGATTACATTGTATATTTTAAATTAACGAATGTAATTTTATCGCATTTATAAAATGAAAAAAGATATTCCTGTATTAGAAGTTAAAGATATTGCAATTGCTATTGTTAAAGAGGAAAACGAACTTGCTCAAACCATTTGGAATGTTTACATGCTCAATTTAAAAAACATGGAAATAGAAGGAGTGCTTGTAACTTCTAAGGGTTATGGAATTGTAAATGAAAAAAAACTAACTACCTCCACATTAAGACATTTCTTAGATAAAATGGCACCCATGTCATACATGAAAATTGAACCTATAATGGAAGATGTTTTCAAACTGAACAATGAGTACTGGATAAGTTTTTATCAAAACAAAACATTGTTTGATAAAAAATATATATTTTTAGCTGAAAGCGTAACCCAGGAAAACCTTATTACCATTCCCTTAATAAACAAACCTGGAGTAATGATAAAATGAAATGCTGCAATTAATTTTGCAGATTTCTTCAATATAATTTCCTCCTTCAACAGAATCCTTTCTGCTCTTTTCCCAATTTTTCCAGTATAACCCATTTGATCAAAGGTCTCTAATCTGAAAACTTCCTGATTTCCATTCTTGAATCTCCGTTAATTTTCCTGGATTGTTTTTTCTGTGATTTTCCTTCCTAATATGATTGGTGTAAATACAGTAGCGGATTACAGCACCAAACCAATAACCGTGGAAAAATAGGAGGTAAAAATTTATACACTTTGGGAGAGGGAGAAGAGCTGTTAAATAATTTTTCTTAGCTCTATTTCAAAGGCTTTGAAGATAAAAAGGGGAGTTATTCCACGAAATGGCACAGAATTTTCACATTCCCTTTCCTTAAAAACTTAATAGAATTCATCTGCCATTTACCGGCTCACCACTACTTTTTTTATCAATCTTTCCTTGTCCGTTTGCAGCTCCACAAAATAAACTCCCAGTGCACTCCTACCCCCGTACGCTAAGCTGTGGGGCCAGCCTGTGGGAAGGGCTTAGTGTGGAGCCTATCCTGTAACTTTTAGTTACGCTTGCAGCATGCCAAACCCCCGTAGGCTAAGCTGTGGGGCCAGCCTGTGGGAAGGGCTTCGTGTGGAACCTATCCTGTAACTTTTAGTTACGCTTGCAGCATGCCAAACTTCTTTTGCCGTATTAAATCCCATTTTAAAATAGTTATATGTATGTCAGAGAAGTATAAAACAGATAGCGAAGGCTTATACTTTGTCAGTTTTAGTGTTGTTGGTTGGTTGGATATTTTTGTAAGAAGAAAGTACCAGGATATTTTAACAGATAGTATAGCATATTGCCAGAAAAATAAGAACCTGAAAATTTATTGCTATTGCATTATGCCCAGCCATGTTCATTTTATAAGTTATTCCCAGAACAAAGAATTATCAAATATTTTGAGGGATTTAAAAGCATTTACCGCTAAACAACTAATAAATGAAATAGCCATGCACCGAACAGTGCACAAACGCTAATGAATATAACATGGCTATACCATATGACCTTTAAAAAACAAATTATCTACATATGAAATTATGGAAAATCCACAGGAAAGCCGAAAAGAATATCTTTTGAATCAGTTCAGACATTATGGAAAAATAAGTCCGCAGAAACAAATTATGCAGTTTTGGAAACACGATAATCATCCATTTTATTTATATAGCAATAAAATGATCCAGCAGAAAATAGATTATATTCATGATAATCCGGTTGAAGCAGGTTTTGTAAACTATCCTTATGAATGGAGATTAAGCAGTGCAAATGAACAAAGCCCTATAAAATTAAATGACAGGATTTTTGGTTGGCTGCAAGTGTAACTATAAGTTACAGGATAGGTTCCACACTAAGCCCTTCCCACAGGCTGTCCCGACAGCTTAGCGCGTACGGAGTGGGTGAATTAATAGGTTAATTCATAATAAGTTGTGTCAAAAGCAGGGTAAAATATTTCAAAATGATAAGTAGTTGAAAATTCACTGTTTTTATTTATATAATACTATCTATAGATACTCCGATCAAACGTTCGATACTATTTCCATATAAATCTGTATAAAATCCTAATAAAAAGCTATCACTCTCATCAAAAGGTTGTGTGTTTTTAATATGAAGCTTCAAGTAAGCCTCCGGATTAATATAAAGCAGTGTTTTTTTCCTTTTGTCTGGCGAACATTCATCTCTTGCCCCTCCTTCCACAGAATCATAATATTTTTCTTTAATTGCCTTCATAGTATAGTAGTAATCGGAGGAACCTTCAAACTCCATTAAGAAATGACCATTCTTATCGGTTTTTATTGTTTTGGTAACAAATCCTCCAGAACAGCTAAAACATCCACTTTTATTTGCAATTAATATAACTGTGGCATCCGCTATGGGCTTGTTCGTAGTTTCGTCATAAACAGAACCTTTCTCTAATACCTTGTTGCAGTCTTTCTTTTTGCAGGAGAGCAGGAATTGGAAGACAATCAGAGCAAAAAAGATATATTGTTGATTTTTTAGCATAAAATACAATATTTAAAAGACGAAGATAGAACTGTTTTTTGGAATCCTAAAAAATTAAGTTTTTTAATTCTTTTATTATAATCTATATGATGAACTGCCAATTTCGCTCAATAGTCTAAACATTTTTCATATCTAAGCATTGCAGGCACTAGCGCTGGATGAAAACAGCTCTTTGACTTTTGCCAAAGAGTGTTGGGTCTGTGTGGTTGAGGCAAAAGGCAATGTGTTGTTTTGTGTATTGTTGGATTTCGATTTTTTTGGTGCCTGAGGAAAAATTAAATTACGAAGCGTAGGGCTGCTACGGTATTTGAAAATTGCAGAAAAATTGCTGAATGAATAAGGCAAGAAAGGCCACCAATCCATTCTGTGAAGCGAATAAAAAGACTGTCGCAGAACTATTTATTATCTGTAAACCATTGCAATTTTCATTCATACAAAAATTATACAGAAAAAGGCTTTTTAATAAATTGTAAATTCAAAAAAAATCTAAACAGAAAAAAAAATTAATGTAAAAAGAAAACCATAACTTTAAGTAACATCATTAATTAAAAAAATCAATAAAATGCTAGAGCAATTGAATTTGGAAAATATTCTTTTTCTTGATATTGAAACAGTTCCTGAATACGAAACCTACCAAATACTTCCAGAGGAATTAAAACTTTTATGGGGACAAAAGGCTTCCTTTCTTTCAAAAGACGGATCAACACCTGAAGATATTTATGACAGAGCTGGCATTTATGCTGAGTTTGGAAAAATTGTATGCATTTCAACAGGAATTTTAACCAGGGAAAACAACTGGCGTTTTAGGATGAAATCTTTTTCCGGAGAGGATGAAAAGCAGTTGTTAAGCGATTTTATCGAATTGTTAAACAGCCATTACAACAAACCAAAACATCTTTTATGTGCACACAGTGGTAAAGAATTTGATTTTCCTTTTATAGCTAGAAGGATCTTAATAAATGGACTTAAATTACCAGCCGCTTTAGCTATCGCAGGGAAAAAACCTTGGGAAATCCCTCATCTTGACACCCTGGAACTGTGGAAATTTGGAGATTACAAACACTATAGTTCATTAAACCTTCTTGCAGCAATCTTTGGAATTCCTACTCCCAAGGACGATATTAATGGCAAGGATGTTTGTAAAGTTTTCTATGAGCAGAAAAATCTGGAAAGAATTGTTGCCTATTGCCAAAAAGATGTATTAACAGTAGCGCAATTGATTTTAAAATATAGGGGCGAAAATATTATTGATGGCCAGAACGTTACAATAGTTAAGGGCTAACTATTGCAAGCATTTTGAATTCCAAAGAAAAAATATGTTTTTTGATTCAATATTTTCACTTTATATTCGCCAATTAATTAATTCTATTAAGCATGTATAAAAAGATAATAATCCGGCTATTTTCAGTAATACTATTTGCTGGGATTTCTTCATGTAATCAAACATCTGATTTATCAGAATATGGTGAAACATTTGAAAAAATCATTTTAAGTAAAGATGGGTCATTCAGAAGCATTAATATTGGAGAAAGCATTGAAGCAGTAAAAGCTAAGGAAACAGGAAATCTTGTTGAGGAAGATACGGATTACCTGCATTATGATGTTGAACTCAACAAAACTGATTATTACAATATTACATATTATTTTGATGGCAGCGGATTGTATGAAACCATGTTTGATGCAACTTTTGATAAAAAATCCAGCGCAGAAGAATTATTCAAAAATTTCAGCGCTTTTTATTCCAACCAATACGGGGAGCCGAAAAATGAAGAAGGTTTTCATATCTGGGAGACGAGTTCAGCTGCATCAAAAAAAATAGAAATAGCCTTGTCTAACAATAGCGGGGGTACAGAAAACGGATATATTTCATTGATTATTTCCAATTACGACTATTGATTGTTTCGCTAAGAGCGACATTAATCATTTGAATAACTGCATTGGTCGTAAAACACATAAAAACAGCAATAATTTATTGATTGTAATGTTCCTATAAGCTACATTTACAATCCTTTAAAAAATTTAACGCATTAATGGAAAAGCAGCCACTTCTAGAAGTAAGAAACTTAGTTACTGAGTTTAGAACAGAAGACGAGACAGTTAAGGCTGTTAATGATATATGTTTTACATTACACAAAGGTGAAACAATAGGCATTGTAGGAGAATCTGGTTCAGGAAAATCTGTAACTTCACTTTCGGCAATGCGGCTTATTCCCAATCCTCCGGGAACCATTACAGGTGGTGAAATGATTTTTTATTCTAAAACTCGTGGCCCTGTTGATCTTGTAAAGCTTTCTGAGAAAGAAATGAGAACTTTCAGGGGGAATGAACTAGCCATGATTTTCCAGGAACCAATGACCTCTTTGAACCCTGTTTATACCTGTGGAGATCAGGTTATGGAAGCCATAATGCTACATCAGCATATTGGTAAACAGCAGGCAAAAGAAATGACAATTTCTCTTTTCAAGGAAGTTCAACTTCCTCGTCCTGAAATAATTTTCGATACCTTTCCACATCAAATTTCCGGTGGGCAGAAACAAAGGGTGATGATTGCAATGGCAATGTCATGTAAACCTTCAATTTTAATTGCAGATGAACCAACTACCGCTTTAGATGTAACTGTACAAAAGACAATTCTTGAACTTATGAGCAAATTACAGCAGGAACATGGTATGGGCCTGCTATTCATTACTCATGATCTTGGTGTAATTGCTGAACTTGCTGACAGAGTATTGGTGATGTACAAAGGTAAAATTGTAGAGCAAGGTTCTGTCCTGGACATTTTTGCAAACCCCCAACATCCATATACAAAAGGCCTTTTGGCTTGTCGGCCTCCATTAAATAAACGCTTGAAATGGCTTCCTACAGTTTCCGATTTCATGAAAGTGGATGAAGTAGGAAACATGTCTGAAAGTGCACAAACTATTGATGAAGTTATAACTAAGCTTGTTATTACTGACCAGCAGCGTGAGGATAAACACAAGGAACTATATGCTCAAAAGCCCATCCTTCAAATAAAAAACCTGAAAACTTATTTTCCAATAAGCCAGGGATTATTTGGAAAGGCTAAAGATTTTGTAAAAGCTGTTGATGATGTTTCTTTTGATGTTTATCCAGGGGAAACGCTTGGCCTTGTGGGTGAATCAGGATGTGGAAAAACAACATTGGGAAGAACAATTTTAAGATTAGTTGAACCTACAGAGGGTGAAATTATTTTCAACGGACGTAACATTGTTGATTTGAATACCAAAGAACTTCGTGAGATTAGAAAAGACATACAAATAATTTTCCAGGATCCTTATTCTTCATTAAATCCAAGAATTACCATTGGGGAGGCAATTATGGAACCAATGCAAGTGCATGGTATATTACCAAATGATAAAGCAAGGAAAGAAAAAGTAGTAGAATTATTAGAACGGGTAAACATGAATCCAAATCATTTTTACCGATATCCACATGAATTTTCAGGTGGACAACGTCAACGTATTTGTATTGCCAGGGCTTTGGCCCTTAATCCTAAATTTATCATCTGTGATGAATCCGTTTCGGCACTTGATGTTTCTGTTCAGGCACAGGTTCTGAACCTGCTTAATGAGCTACGAAATGAGTTTAATTTTACCTATATTTTTATTTCCCACGATTTATCTGTTGTAAAATACATGTCTGATCGTATGGTTGTGATGAATCAGGGGAAAATTGAGGAAATGGGTGATGCTGATCAGATTTATTCAAATCCACAAACTTTATATACTCAAAAACTTATTGGAGCAATTCCAAAAGGAGAAATTGATGATATTAAAGCTTCAATGGAAAGAAAAAACAAATTGAGATTTATCATTCCTCAAAGTAAGCCAACTTCTCTTCAGGAGTAATTTTACAAGATTCTTTTTTAAAGAGTTCATCTCTTTAAATTAACCATTTTCACTATTTTCTTATTATCCATTTAATTACAAAAATGGTACAAATTGCCGCCAGGGAAGCAGAGAGCGCATATAAAAAATAACGCAGATTCCCCGTTCCAAGGGAAACAACAAGAAATAGCAAGGGGAATAAAATTAGGATTACTTTTCCAAAATTTTTAATGAATCCGGTCATATTAATAGCGTAGATCTTTTAGATGAAGCTGTAGTGTTACTTCTCCCATAAAATGATTTTCTTCAATAGAGTAGCAAATATCAAAAGGCTCACCGCTTCTCATTTTATTTTCATGTTCAGCCATATTAAAGCCAATTGCAGCGAAACTTACAGAAGGATTATTTGGTTGAAAAACATTTATTTTCAAATGAAGATCTTTTAAAATTCTGGTTGTGTTTTCTTTGCAAACCACGCCTTGTGAAACAAACACAGGACTCATATTTTCCGGACCGAAAGGGGCTAACTGTTTTAGAATTCTCATGAACTTTACAGAAATTTCTGATAATTCAAGCTTTGCATCAATTTCTATTCTTGGAATCAGCAGTTCTTCATCAATTAATTCATCCACTATCTTTTCAAATTTTTCACTAAAAGCCTTTATGTTTTCCAGCTTTATGGTAAGCCCTGCTGCATATTTATGCCCTCCAAATTGTTCCAGGAGTTCACTGCACTTGTCTATGGCATTATGAACATCAAAGTCTTTTACAGAACGTGCAGAACCTGTGGCAAATCCATTTGACTGAGCCAATAGAATAGTAGGCCGGTAATAGGTTTCTGTAAGCCTGGAAGCAACTATTCCAATTACACCTTTATGCCAATCCTGATGGTATAAAACAGTGGTTTTCCTGTTTATCAAATCTTCATCAGTTGAAATCATTTCTAATGCCTGTTGAGTAATGCTTTTATCCAGTTCCTTTCTTTTAATATTGTTTGCATCAATGATTAAACCTGTAGACTCAGCAAGTTCCTTTTCCTTGGATATTAACATTTCCACCGCTTTTTTTCCACTGGAAATTCTCCCTGCCGCATTTATTCTGGGCCCTATAATAAAAACCACATCTGTAATTGTAAGTGTTCTATTAATGTTGTTTTTTAAAAGAAGTGCTAAAATACCTGGTCGCGGATTTTTATTTAATTGCTCCAAGCCAAAATGTGCCAGAACCCTGTTCTCTCCTACAATAGGTACAATATCCGAAGCTATGCTTATAGCCGTCAAATCCAGGTATTGAATTAGATTGCTAAAAGCAATATGCTTTTTTTCACAATATGCCTGCACTAATTTAAAACCTATTCCACATCCTGATAACTCTTTAAAAGGATAATTGCAATCTAATCTTTTGGGATCCAAAACAGCTGATGCATCAGGGAGTATTTCACCGGGAAGATGATGATCACATATAATAAAATCAACGCCCTTTGTATTTGCATATTCAACTTTATCATTTGATTTAATTCCGCAATCAAGGGCAATGATCAATGAAAAATTATTTTCAAAGGCATAATCAATTCCTTGAAATGAAATGCCGTAACCTTCGGAATAGCGATCGGGTATATAATAATCTACGGCAGGATAAAAGGATGAAATGAATGAATACACCAATGCAACTGAGGTTGTTCCATCAACGTCATAATCCCCATAAACCAATATTTTTTCTCCACTCTTTAATGCTAGCATCAATCTATTTACAGCCTTATCCATATCCTTCATTAAAAAGGGGTCGTGTAAATGATCAAGGGAGGGACGAAAAAAGGATTTTGCTTGTTCAAAATCAGTGATTTTTCTTTGAACAAGCAAATTTGCTAATATTGGATCTATATTTAATTCACTCGAAATTCTTTCAATAGACAATTGACTTCCAGGCTCTTTTACAAGCCATCTTTTTTGTCTAATTTTATTAAGTAACTGCATTTTTCAAAATTAATAAAACCGGATTGGCATATGCCTAAAATTAAACAATAAATATTAACAATTGAATCAAATCAATAAGGCACAAAAACACAGGTAGTTATTAAAAATAATATAGCTACAGATGTTAAATTAGAAACCAGGGTAGAGAAGAATTAATAAACGAATAAATTCCATACATGAAAATCAACCGTATAAAAGAAACCTGTCTTTACGTGAAAAATCTGGAAAGCACTGAAAAATTTTACACTCAAATTATAGGCCTTGTTACATACAGCAAGGTAGTGGGAAAACATATTTTTTTTAAAGCAGGAGACTCAATGTTGCTTTGTTTTTTAAAAGGAGTTACCAAGGAACAAAGCAATCTTCCATCACATTATGCAGAGGGGAAAATACATTATGCTTTTGAAGTAGATGTAGATGAATATGAAAATTGCAGGAATAAAATAAAATTATCCCATATAAAAATCGAACATGAACAAAGTTGGAAAAACAATTTAAAGTCCTTTTATTTCAGGGATCCTGATTTACATTTGGTAGAAATTTTACAGGCAGGGATTTGGTAGGCAAAGAGCAATAAGAGGTTATTTAGAGAAGTAAAAATTACTTCCTAAAATACCCTGTTTAAGGTATTCCGGATGAAACAAATACAACATATCTTTGTTTTCCTTAGATATACAATGGATACAATCGATACATATTCCGCTTTACAAGCTCCTCAGGAATTAACCTGTGCCTGTTTTTCATTCGCTTTTGAATGTAAAAAGAAAAAAAATTGTTGTAAAAAACACAAAACAGCTAAAAGATGTAAAAGCTGTCCGGATAGGTAATCCCTTTAAATTTTTAATTACCTATTATTTAAGCATTCCTAACCTAATTAGTTTAAGTTAGCAGAAAAAACGCTTTGGAATTCAATCAAACCCTAAACTTCTATTTAATAAAAATACTCCAGGGCTTATTTCGAGTATAATTAAATACTGGTTTTTGCAATTCTGCTTATTACTCCGGAATAAATAGCTGAAATTTCGAATGCACCCCTTCTTCCTGTGTAGGCTCCCAGGTAGGAAGAATTAATATCATAACTGATCCTATACACATTTGCTCCCTGCTTTACTCCTGCATGAATTATTATTGCATCCTTATTCCTGTATCCAAGGCCAAAAATAATATCATATTCGGTATCTTTTAACTTATAATATGCAAGTGCACCGATATTCAATTCAGTTGCTTTTGCCTGCATCATAAATAAAACAAGAGGGCTTACTGAAATTTCATTATTAATTGTGATATCAGAACCTGCCGAGAAAACAAAGCGCATTGGCATGCGGCTCTTCTGGGCAGTAAAGGATTCATTAGGCATAGTAAAGTGATAAATTGAGAATCCACCAAATGGCTTAACTTTCTTTTCTTCGTCACGGTATTTATAGTAGATCCCCAAATTTCCATCAAGTTTAAGAAGACTGGTTCTGTCAAAATACTCTCCACTGGATAATCCTGGATCAAATCCTCCATCAGCAGTTGAAGAATATTGATTATCAAACAACATACTCTGAGGATTAAAACTCTTTTGAAAAACACCTAATTGCAATCCTGCAGAAAGAAAATGCTTTTCAGTTGGATCATCCATTATTTGATATGCGCCAGAGAGCATGAAATTTAAATTATTGAAACTAGAATTACCTGCCCGGTTATTAATTATGTAACCACCGATTCCGTATCGTTTATGCACCCTGTCATAAGCCAAATAACCTGTATTAAATGGCTTACCCAGTGATCGCCATTGTTGACGAAAATCGCCATAAATACGGTAATCTGTTTTTTTATCCCCTAAATACATTCCTGTTAATGCAGGATTGGAATATAAGGTAGCGGCATCATACTGGGAAAGGTGAAAATCCTGTGATTTTGCTGCTTGACAAAGCAATAAAAAAGCTGCTGTAAAAAATATATTTATCTTCATAATATTAAATTATCTTAATAATGTTACATCTCCAGACATTTTCACATCCTGGTTATCAGAAGTTTTTCCTACAATGATATAAATATATACCCCTGCTGGTTGCTTGACTCCATTTATTGTTCCATCCCAACCTGTACTTTGGGTGTTAGTCATGAAAATCATATTTCCCCATTCATTAAACACCCTAAAATCAAGTTGAACAAATGGTCCTCCACGTACATAGAGTACATCGTTTCTTCCATCACCATTTGGAGTAAAAGCATTGGGAATTGCCACAGGACCATCAGTGGTAACTGGCTTTTCAATTAGGGTTAATATAGTTTCTGTGGAATCAGTACATCCTTGAGCATTTAAAACTGTAAGAAGTACTGAATATGTTCCGGGTAAAGCATATTGATAAGTGGAATTCTCAGTAATTGAACTATTGTTATTATCATCATAATCCCAAATCCATCCAGTTGCACCCGTAGAAGTACTTGTAAATGCTATTTGTTCTCCTACATAATGAGGGGCAGCAGATACATCAAATCCTGCCAAAGGAGAGCCGGAAACTGTTACATTATTGGAAACGGTATCAATACACCCATTTGCAGTTGTAATGATAAGAGAAACAGTATAAGTAGCTGCATTTGCATAAGTATGTGATGGATTTTGCAAAATACTTGTATTCCCATCACCAAAACTCCATGCCCAATTTGCACTATCATTTTCCGCAACCAGGGTAATATCAGAAAAATCAGCTTTAAGACCAGAACATCCGGCAACAAAAGTAAAGCCTGAATTAAGCGGTTCCTGAACTGCCACTGAATCGTTTACTGTTGCAACACAGCCAGAATCAGATGTAATAGCAAGGGTGACATTATAAGTCCCATAAGTAGCATAAGAATGGCTTGGGTTTTGAATTACTGCGTTCCCATTATCACCAAAACTCCAATTCCATGAAGTAATGTTGCCGGAATTGATGGAGGAAATATCATTAAACTGAATCCCTAATTCTCCACAATTCAAAACAAAACCGAAAAGAGCATTGGGTGTTGAATTTACCGAAGCTGTTTGAATCAAAGTATCCTTACATCCGGAATTATTCGTTACTACAAGCATAACATTATAGTTCCCGGCTTGAGAATAAGTATTGCTAGTGTTTTGTGCTGAAGCAAATGTTCCATCGCCAAAATCCCAACTCCAACTTACAACATCTAAACTGGATCCGTCAGTAAAAGAAACTTCAGAACCTGAACAAATCGTTGGAAAGGTAAAATCAGCTACCGGATTATTACCAAAGGTTACCAGGAAAGAATCTATTTCTGCAAAACAATTTCCATTGTCAAAGGATTCAAGGTAAATGGTTACAGAACCAGCGGATAAATCTGCCACAGAAGGAATATATTCACCAGTAAGCGTTAAATTATCAGGCATAAAGCTTCCTGTTCCACTTGATGACCAAATGCCCCCTGCTGCAACAGAAACAGTTCCATTAAGTAGAATTTGATCATTCTGGCAAACTGAAATATTCTCGCCTGCAAAAACCTCTGGAGAAGGAGAAAATACTACCTGAATGGAATCAGAAACTGGTAAGCATGAATTTGTTGCTGAAAGCACTATATAAATGCTACCTGCGCTAATATCTGATGCTCCCGGGGTATAAATAGCATTCATATTTGTGTCATCATCAAATGATCCTGAACCATTCATTACAGACCAAACAGCGGTACCTGCTCCTCCAGTAATTGTTCCTGACAAAACAATTACCGCATTGTTTGAACAAACTATTGTATCATTTCCCGGATTTAATTGAGGAATTTCCTGAATATAAATAACAACAGTGTCATTGCTTGTTCCACAACCAGAATTACTAGTTGCTTCAAGAATTAAAATAACAGATCCGTCAATGTTATCCTGGGGGCTTATGAAATACTCAGTATTCATAACACTTTCATCTGTAAAGGTACCAGATCCAAGCGTAGACCAAATACCACTACTGTTTCCAGTTGCCGATCCATTCAATTGGACCTGTGTGGTTCCTTCACAAACAATAATATCATTGCCAGAATTTGCCAATGGAAGTGAGAAAATTTCAATAACAACATCATGAATGGCCATAGCACATCCTCCTGAGGCTGAAATTGTATTTGTAACAGTATAAACACCTGGTGTACTTGTTGTTAAATCAATTTCACCACTGAATGTATTTATAAATTCTAAACCTACAGGTATCGCAGTGAATACACCTGGGCTAGATCCAACTGGAAAGTCAGCAAGCAATGAACCTGTTCCCTGACAAAAAGGACCCAGATAACTAAATGTAGCATCAGGAGAATCAGTTATTGTAATTAATGCTTCTGCTGTATCAGGGCAAGTTCCATTGGTTATGAATGTTATAACATAAGTATCAAGAGCTGAAGCTAAAACATCAATTTCACCTGTAGAGGTACTTACAAAAACAATTCCTAGTGGATTTGCTGAAAAAATACCGGTTGCTCCAGAAGATACGATGGGAATTGCATTTGAACCAGTAACGCAAAATGTTCCTGATGTAAAATTAAATGTTGCATCATCCTTATTAATTGTAATAGTCATTTGACTTGAAGCTGCGATACACGAACCTGCAGGATCATCGGTAGTTAAAGTAACTGTAACAGTTCCTGCTGAAATATCACCAATTCCTGGAGAATAAACAGCATTCAAATCATTTACAGAAGGATTAAAAGTACCATCACCAGAAGTTGACCATTCTGCTGAAGTTGCAGATCCACCAAATGATCCTGAAAGGGTAGCATTTGAACCTTCACAAATTGTTTGGTTTATATTAGCACTAACGGTTGCTGATGGATCAATAGTGATTAGCACATTATCTGTTGCGGATGGACAAGGTCCTGTTGTGGTAAGTGTAATACTTACAAAGCCATTTGAAACATCTACTATTGAAGGTGTATAAACAGCATTTAAATCTGAAGTGGAGGAATAAGTACCACCAAGAGATGACCATTCTCCTCCTGTAGCTGAGCCTCCAATTGTTCCACTTAAATTTACTGTTTCTCCTTCACAAATAGTTTGAGGGATACCAGCATCAGCTGTTGGAACAGGATTTATTGTTATTGTAAGTGAATCTAATGCCACATCACAAGGTCCTGGAGGATTATCTGAAGTTAAATAAATAGTAACACTACCAGATATAATATCAGCAAGAGAAGGCGTGTAAGTAACGGTTGGATTTGTTGAATTTGGAGTAAAATCTCCTGTTCCTCCGCTCCAGTTTAAAGCACTAGCAGTTCCACCGAATATTCCGGATAATTGAATTTGATCCCCTTCACAAATTTGAGTTTGAGTTGCAGAAGCAATCACAGATGGTTCTTCAAAAATAGTAACAGAGAATGTTTCCTGAGCTTGAGCACATCCACCTGCAGGAGCAATAAAATTGGTAATGGTATATGTTCCAGGTGTACTTGCGGATAAATTAATTTGGCCGGTGTTAGTACTTACAAAAGACAATCCGGATGGAGAGGCACTATATACTCCTCCAGAAGCACCTGTTGGATATACAGGAAGCGGATTTACATCCCAAGAACAATAAGGAGTATTATAACTAAAAGAAGCGTTAGGTGAATTTGTAATAGTTAAAGATTGAGTACTGGAATTTGGGCAAGGTCCTGCTGTTGTAAATGTAATTGTATAAGTACCTAAAGATGATTGGCTAAGATCCACTTCCCCTGTTGAATTGTTTGTAAAAATCAATCCTGCTGGAGATGAAGTGAATGTTCCTGGTACTCCGCCAAAGGTTGTTGGTACAGGATACATTCCGGTTAAACAAACAGTTCCTGAAGAATAAGCAAAAGAAGCATTATCAATATTAATAAGAATAAGCACTGTATCAACAGCTGATTGACATACTCCTCCTGGAGAATCTGTTGTTAGAATTATTACTGCTTGACTCGCACTTACCTCTGCAGGAGTGGGTGTATAAGTAGCACTCATATTACTGTTAGAGGGTGAAAAGACCCCATTTCCAGTCCAGATAGCGGAAGTGGCAGAACCCCCAAAAGAACCATTCAGGGTTGCAGATTGGCCTGAACAAATGATAATATCACTACCGGCAGAAGTCGTGGCTGCGGGATGAACTATAATAACAAATTCTTCACTTGCTTGTGCACATCCACCATCAGCAGCAATAAAATTGGTTATGGTATATGTTCCAGGAGAACTTGTACCTAAATTTATTTCACCTGAGGAAGAATTTACAAAACTTAGGCCTGAAGGACTTGCACTAAATGAACCTGCACTTGCACCAAGGGGAAAAACCGGCTGTATATTAGTTCCGAACTGGCAAACATCTGTCACAAAACTAAATGACGCATCTGGCGCATTGGTAATAGTAACAACTTGGTTTGCAGTGTTAGGGCAAGGTCCATTGGTTGTATACGTAATTGTATATGTTCCTAATGTGCTATTAGCTAAATCAATTTCTCCTGTTACAGTGCTATTGAAACTCAATCCTGCAGGAGAAGCAGAAAATGAACCAGTAAAACCTCCTGTAACAGATGGTGTTGGGTTAAATCCGGTAGCACAATAAGTAGCTGAAGAATATGCAAAGGATGGATCATCCAATGGAGTAATATTCACAGTTACTGCGGTTGAAGGACCTTGACAAGAGGAGACAATTGTACTTACATTGTAAGTTGTTGCAGTGGTTAGGGCTGGAGAATTAAAAGTATTACCCGTACCTAATAATGAACCACCTGAATTATACCATTGATAAGTTCCTCCTGGTGCTGTTGCTGTCAATGAAGCTGTTTGGCCATAACATATAGTTAAACCCGTTGCTGTAGGAGCATTAGGTAGAGGTGTTACTGTAACAGTAACTGCTGTTCTACCTGTGCTGGTGCAACCATTCATGGTAGTTTGAACATAATAAGTAATGGATGAAACTAACACAGGAGTAGTATAGGATGAACCTGTATTCAACAAGGATCCTCCAGTTACATCATCATACCATTGATAAATTCCACCAGGATTTGTTGCAATTAAAGTAGCACTTGTTCCCTGACAAATAGTCGCATTTGCAACTGTTGGGGCTACTGGATATGGATAAACCGTGACTATTACCTCAGCTGCAGGGCCTTCACATCCATTGATTGTACTTGTAACATAAAAATTGGTTGTTGCATTTAAAACTTGCGTAGTGTATGAACTTCCCGTTTGAAGATTATTTCCACCAGGAGCATCATACCAGTTGTAAATTCCTCCTGGTGCAGTAGCTGAAAGGGTAGAAATTTGTCCTTCACAAATTGATCCATTTAATGCTGTTGGAGATGCAGGAGTAGGATTAACAATTACCTCTACGGAAGTTCTTGGACCTTCACATCCATTGATTATTGTTTGAACATAAAAGCTTGTGTTTACTGTTAGAACTGGGGTTGTAAAAGGATTTCCAGAAAAAAGCAAATTGCCAGCAGAAGGACTATCATACCATTGATATGTACCTCCAGGAGCTGTTGCAGTTAATATAGCTGTTTGACCTTGACAAATGGTAATCCCATCAGCGCTAGGAGCTGCGGGAATAGAATTAATAACAACAGTTATTGTATCAACTGCTGAATTACATGGACCTGAGGGATCATTTGTGGTAAGAATTAGATTTACGAAACCTGCAGTAATTTCAGCGGCAGTTGGAGTATAAGTCATGGCCAAAGATGATGCTGAAGGCAAATAATCTCCATTGCCATTTGACCATGTTGCAGAACTTGCAGTTCCGCCTATAATTCCTGAAACACTGACTGTTTGACCGGCACAAATATTTATAGTGGTACCTGCATCTACAGTTGCAGCTGGATCAATAGTAACAGTATTGGTGGAAGAAGTGGCAATACACCCTCCTCCTGCTGAAATTGAATTTGTTATAGTATACGTTCCTGGTACACTAGCCTGAAGATTTATTTCTCCGGTTGAAGTATTATCAAAAATTAAACCGGCAGGAGTGGCGCTAAAAGTACCAGCGCTTGTTCCGGGCTGAAAATTCGGTAATGGATTGCTAGCAAACTGACAAAAAGGTGTGGCATAGCTAAAAGTTGCATCGGGAGAGTTTGTAATTGTGACTGTTGTATTTTCTGAATCAGGACAAGGGCCATTTGTTGTAAATATAATGGAATAAGTTCCAAGGGCACTTGCTCCAATGTTAATTTCCCCGGTTGATACACTATTAAAGACTAATCCAGATGGTGTTGCTGAAAATGTTCCAGTAAACCCACCTGTAATGCTAGGAGTTGGATTTGAGGCTGTAATACAATAGGTGCCTGAAGCATATGAAAATGAGGGATCATCTGTTGGAGTAACAATTACGGTTACAGCCGTTCTTGAACTTGTACAACTGTTAACAGTAGTCTGAACATAATACGTTGTAGTTTCTATTAAAACAGGCGTTGTAATTGACGCTGCAGATGCTAATAAAGAACCTGCAGTAGCATCATTGTACCATTCGTAGTTTCCACCTGGAGCAGTAGCATTTAGTGTTGTGTTGTTCCCTTCACAAATTGTATTACCTAATGCAGTTGGTGCAGATGGAATCGGGTTAACTGTTACCACAACAGCAGTTCTTGGGCTAGGGCAACTATTTACAGTAGTTTGAACATAATATGTAGTTGTAACATTTAAAACAGGTGTTGTAAATGTAGAACTTGTAGCAAGTAGAGTTCCGCCTGTTGGTGCTGTATACCATCTAACTGTCCCTCCGGAAGTACTCGAAGCGGATAAAGAGGCGGTATTTCCAGCACATATTGTTACTCCACTAGCTGTAGGCGCCTCCGGAGTTGGATTTATAGTTACATTTACACTTCCAGCTGATCCAGTACAACCATTAACAGTAGCTGTTACAGTATATGTTCCGGCATGAGCCAAGGTTGCATTAGAAATGGTTTTGCTTGAGCCAGTAGAAGAATAAGACAATGGACCAGTCCAAGTATATACTGCGCCTATAACTCCTGATGCTGTTAAGGTTATGCTTGAACCTTCACAAACAGGGCTATTAGAAGTAACGTTAGGTATTGCAGGTATAGGATTAACAGTAACAGAAACAATTCCTTCGGGTCCTGTACAGCTACCCACTGTTGCCGCAACAGAATAGGTTCCAGAAGCAGTTGATGGGGCATTAGAAATGGAAGGATTTTGATTCGTTGAAGCATAACTGTTAGGGCCACTCCAAACATAAGAAGCATTTGTAATTGAAGAAGCGAAAAGATTCAAAGTTTGACCGGCACATATTGCCGAATTGCTTGTTGCGCTTGGTGCTGCAGGTGTTAGATTTACAGCAACATTAGTAGTTCCGGCAGATCCTGTACAACCATTAACTGTTGCGGTAACAGAATAAGTACCAGCATTTGCCAAAGTAGCTGAAGTAATTGAAACAGATGGCCCTGAACCAGTAAAACTTCCAGGACCTGTCCAATTATAAACTACAGTTCCTGTAACACCGCTTGCAGTAAGTATGATGCCTTGTCCCTCACAAATAGGACCATTGTTATTCGCTATAGGTGTTGCAGGGATAGGATTAACAATAACAGTTGTTGTTGCTGCGGGTCCTGTACATCCATTAACTGTTGCAGTGGCAGAATATGTTCCTGAATGAGTAATTTGAGCATTCGCAATGCTTACAGAAGTTCCTGATGAGGCATATCCTCCTGGTCCTGTCCAGTTATAAACAGCTCCTGTTACTCCTGTGGCATTTAATGTAATTGTTTGCCCTGCACAATATGGACCTGTATTTGTTGCAGTTGGCGCAATTGGAGAGGGGTTAATTGTAACACTTGTAGTGCCTGCAGGGCCTGTACAACTGTTTAATGTTGCAGTAACTGAATATGTTCCTGCATTTGCTAAAGTTACAGATGAAATAGTAACTGCATCTCCGGAAGCTGAATAAGCTCCTGGCCCTGTCCAATTATAAGTTGCTCCTATAGTTCCACTGGCATTAAGATTTAAAGTTTGACCCGTACAAATAGGACTATTAGAACTTGCTGCAGGAGCTAAAGGAATAGGATTTACTGTAACAAGGGTTGTTGCTGCAGGCCCTGTACATGCATTTACTGTTGCAGTTACAGAATAAGTTCCTGAATGTGTAACCTGGGCATTTGCAATGCTTACAGATGCTCCCGAAGCAATATAGCCTCCCGGGCCTGTCCAGTTATAAGTTGCTCCGGTTATTCCACTGGCAGTTAAAGTTAAAGTTTGACCAACACAAACAGGTCCGG
>JACCXN010000043.1 GCA_013696965.1 Bacteroidota bacterium
GATGACAGTTAAAAATCAAATTATATACATATGAAAAAATTCTACATCCTTTTTCTTCTTCTGCCTTTCCAGGTATTCTCACAAATTTCATTGGACTGGACAGACACGCTTGTGGTAAACAGATTTAACCCGAATGCTTTTACAAGGCCAAAAATTGCATTAACAACAAATAATGTTCCTGTTGTAATGTGGGGAAGAAAACCAAACCAACAGGTATTTGTTTCTCGTTTTGACGGGGCAGTATTTGCACAATCCTCACAGATTACTCCAGCTAATGCAAATGCGTTTGTAGAGGATTGGGCAGGCCCTGATATGGCTGCTTCGGGCGATACCGTTTTTGTAGTGTTTAAATCTCATCCAGAGATGGACGGATTTGTTTACTCCGTGCGTTCTGTGAACGGAGGTGCCAGCTTTTCTGATACAGTAAGGGTTTATCCCTCCAAATATTCCAGATTTCCGGCTGTGGCAGTTGCTCCAGGAGGAAAGCCTTTTGTTACTTTTATGACTTTTAACAGCAGCATGGGTGGAGCCCAGTTTGCAGTAGCAACTTCAAATGATGGCGGTATTTCTTACCAAGCGGAGGTGGAAGCCTCTACTAATGCTCCGGGTGAAGTTTGTGATTGTTGTCCGGGCTTTATTGGAGCAGAGACTAATAACTTTGTTTATTCCCTTTTCAGGAACAACGACAATAATTTACGGGACATTTGGGCAGTGGTATCAACAAATGCAGGCGTTTCTTTCACGGCAAGTTCAGATATAGATAATTCAAACTGGATGATTAATGGATGCCCTTCCACAGGGCCGGATGCTTATGTTAAAGGAGACAGTATTGTAACAGTTTGGATGAGCGGTGCAAGCGGTTCTTCAAGAATTTATATAGGAACTGCACATAAAAACACACTGGCTGTTGGCTTAAATGCAATGCTTTCTCCGGGAGTTTCCTCTATGGCAAATCAAAATTACCCAAAAGTGGCCGGTAACGGAGATACATTGGGAGTAGTTTGGCAGGAAAGCCAGATGGGAAGCACTATTATAAAATTTATTTATTCTGTAACAGGCCCAGCAGGTTTATTAAACCAGGTTGCAGATACAGTGAGCATAAATTTTTCGGGAGCACAAAAAAATCCTGACATTGCTTTTGCAAATGGCACTTTTTATTTTGTATGGCAAGACGACAACAAGCAGGCTGTTACCTACCTTACTGCTACAATTTCAGGGACTACAAAAGTAAAAGAAACAAAATTGGAAAACCATTATTCATTATATCCTAATCCGGTTAATGATAAGTTGAATATTCAATTTTACAATGAATTAAAGGGTGAGATTACTTTGATTGATTATGCCGGGAAAACAGTTTTTACTAAAAAGATAAGTTCAGAAATTGAAATAATTTCCACGGAAGAATTTTCAGAAGGAATTTATATTTTAAGTATTGAAACACCTTCTTTTACAAAAAGAGAAAAGATAGTTGTGAAAAGATAGATTGTGATATTATTTGTTGACTGAAGTTTCGCATGATTTTTAAAGCCGCTTTCCTTAAAGCAGAGTACTTTTGCATCTCCACTGCAAAATAGCTACGAAGAATACATGGCTATCGCCCCTCAAAAATCAACATATCGTATATTTTCTACACTCGCGAGTTTGTGAAAAAACTGAACCGCAGCCGCAGGTGTGCTTACCTGTGGCAATTATTTACAACTCTACCATTAAAAAGTGCAGAATTATAATCAGTAAAAAAACAACTCCCAGTACGATTAGAATATGCCTGCTTTTCGATTTTTTTCTAAAGTAGAATTATCCCGAACTTCCACTTTCTTTTCTCCCGCCACATTTAATTCTATTTCCAAAACTATTGAAAGCTTTAAACTAAGTATTGAGGCTTGATCCAGTATTGATTGTTCCTCAATGATAGAAAAGAATCAATAAAAAAATCCAATGTTAATTGTAGCTTAAATTTTTTTTGAAATTAGGTAATTCTATGATTTTTCATCAATTTTAAGTAACAACTAATATTAACTAAAAACTTTATTCTTATGAAAAAGAAAGCAAAAAACACAAAAAAAGTATTGGGTATTATTATGACTGCTCTTGGCAGTACAGGAGTTAAAAAATCCAATACTAAAATTAAGAAAAAAGCTAAAAAATTAGCTAAACAAGTAGGAAAAAATAAATAATTACTTACATCATTAAACTTTAAATTATATGTAATAGCCATGCACAAATCTTGCACAAACAGCAATGAAGATAACATGGCGTATTCCATATGACAATTAAAAAACAAAAAAAACACTTATGAAATAGCCATGCACGAACCGTTCACAAACGCTAATGAATATAACATGGCTCCCGATAAATCGGGATGACAATTAACACTTAAATTATATACCTATGAAATAGCCATGCACAGAACGTGCGCAAACACGCATGAAGATAACCTGGCGTCCCGATAAATCGGGATGACAACTAAAAAAACAAATTATCTACATATGAAATTAAAATCAAAAAAAACAAAGAAAGTGATGGCTATAATTATGACAGCCATTGGAAGCACTGGGGTTAAAAAAACAAATAGCAAACTCAAGAGAAAAGCTAAGAAATTGGCAAAACAGGTAGTGAAATCTAAGTAAAATTCAGGTTTGGGTGTTTAGGAATAGTTGGGATGATATTTAACCATTGTTTCAATCAATGGTAGGATTAAGCGTTATTTCAGCAACTTATTTCTAAACACCCTTACTTAATAAAAACAAATAAAACTAAGCAAAATGGAAAACAAAATTAAAAGTATAAAAAGGATAGAAAGCGCAATTCTAAATACATTGGGAGAATCCGGAGTATTAAAAACAAATAATGCTATTCAGAAAAAAGCCAGGAAATTGGCAAAAGAAGTACGATCACTTCGAATTACAAAAAAACAAAAATCAAAAATTGAAGAACAAAAACACATTGTAGAAGAAAAACAAAATGAAGTTTTTGACAGTATTCATTATGCCAAAAGAATACAGGAGGCCATTTTGCCTATTGAAAAATAGATTGAAAGAACCTTAGAAAATTTAAATAGAAAAATGATTTATAGCAACTTCACTTTCCAATTGGAATTTGTTTTTAATGGGGGAAATAATTCATTTTTTACCCCCTAACTCCTATCACACAAACATCATCTACTTGTTCGTGTTTTCCTTTCCATTGTTCAAATTTAGAATCAAGGATTTCAGCCTGTTCATGCATCTCTTTTTCCTGGATAGCAATCAATAGTTCCTTAAATTGCGCATATTTAAACTTCTTTCCTTTTTCACCACCAAATTGATCGGCATAACCATCGGTGAACAGGTAAAATGTTTCCCCCTTGTTAATTTGAATTGTATGCGTGGTAAAGGATTTATGTTCTGAATATTTTCCAATGGGTTGTTTATCTGGTTTTATCTCGTTTAATCCTTCTTTAGATAGTATCCATAAGGCATTATTTGCACCGGCCCATTTTAATTCATTTGTAACAACATTAAAGCTACAGAGTGAAATATCCATTCCGTCCCGAACTTCACTTTCGCTTTTTTCAAAAGTCTCAATCACCAACTCTCTTACCTTATCGAGAATTTTGCCTGGTTCTGTAATGCCGAACTCTTTTACCGTTCTGTTTAATGCATTAGAGCATACCACACTTACCATAGCTCCCGGAACCCCATGCCCGGTACAATCGGCTGCAGCTAAAAAAACCAATTGATTTGAAGGAAAATTAAATGATTTATCGCGTTCCATCCAGTAAAAATCGCCAGATACAATGTCTTTTGGTTTATAAAAAATAAAACTATCGGGTAATAGTTGTTTTACTAAATTATCGGGAGGCAATATGGCCTCCTGTATTCTTTTTGCATAGTTAATGGAATCCGTAATGTCTTTGTTTTTTCCTTCTATAATTTTTTTCTTTTCGCTTATTTCAATATTGTGAAGATTTAGTAAGGAATTTGCCCTTTTCTTTTGTGCATACCCTTTAATGGCCACAATTGCCAGAAGCATTACAAGCAAACCACCTCCTGCAACTGACCAACTTATTACTGTTTGTTTTTTAATTTCTGCAAGTTGCAGTTTTTTGTCATTTGTTAAAAGTGCTATTTCTTTTTCTTTTTTCTCCGTCTCATATTGTGTTTGCATTTCTGCAATTTGATTTGATGATTCAATATTAAACAAGGAATCTTTTACCTGTGAATATAATTTATAATAATCAAAAGCTTTAGTGCAATTATCGGTAAGTGAATAGGCATCAGAATAGGCTTGATAGCTTTCCAGAACAATATCTTTAGCTCCGATTTCATTGGAAAGATCCAGGGATTTTTGAATATAAATAAACGCGTTTTTATAATCACCCAAACCTGTATAAAGCGATCCGATATTAACAAGAGAGGAAGCCATGCCAAATTTATCCTGAGATTGTTCCCGTATTTTTAGGGCCTTTTTATGGTATTCCAGTGATTCCCGGAACATTTTACGGTCCAAATAAGTTGAACCTATATTGCTCAAAATTCCAGCAACTTTATCTTGATCTGCCATCTGCTCTGCGATGGGTAATGCCTTAAGATAATACTCGGTGGCTAATGCATAATTGCTCTGAAAATAATTAATGTTGCCAATATTAATCAAACATGCAGCTATTCCATTTTTATCACCTTGTTTCTCTCGTATAGTTAAGGATTTTGAATGGTAAGCCATGGCCTCAGAATAATTTTTTTGGGCCTCATAAATAATTCCTATATTATTAAAAGAAGAAGCCATTCCATTTAAATCATTAATTTCCTCCAGGATTTTCATGCTTTTAAAATGATGGGTTAATGCCACAGAATATTCACCCTGCAAATAATAAATTGCTCCCAATTTGCTTAAAGAGGCTGCAATTGCTACTTTATTATTTATTTTTTCCCCCACTGCAAGTGCCTGCTTCGCATATTTTAGTGATTGCAGAGGGTCACTGTATTTATTTTCCCATGCAAGTTCGTTCAAAACCTTGTTTTTTGTAAAACCATCACTTGTGGTTTTTAATACCTTAAGCAATGAATCTACTTTAATAGGGTCCTGGGCAATCAAACTGTTTGTTGTAAGGTACATGGAAACAAAAAGGCAAAAGATTACAAGCAATTTTATTCTCAGGCGGTTAATCATTTCAATGGTATTATAAGTGATTCATTTTTTCCTCAATCATTCAATTGAATTCATCCTCTTTTAAATTGTTCTTCTTTTTGGAGCAAAGGCTGCTTGCTTCTTTTATAATTTTCATTTTAATCAGGTTATATTATTCCTGCTTAAACTTTCACGCCAATCACACATACATCATCCACTTGTTCAAGAATACCTTTCCACTTCTCAAATGTAGAATTTAAAATTTCATTTTGTTCCTGCATGGATTTATTTTGAATTGAAAGCAACAATTTTTTAAAATTTGCTGATTTGAATTTTTTGCCATGCTCTCCACCAAACTGATCGGCAAAGCCATCGGTAAAAATATACAGGCTGTCATTTTTCTGGAGTTCTATACTGTGTGTAGTAAACATTTTATTGACCGCATATTTACCAATTGGCTGTTTGTCTGCTTTAATTTCTATAATAGCATTGTTGCGGCTAATCCAAAGAGGATTGTTAGCCCCTGCCCAATGAAGCTTATTGCCTTGCAATGCACAAAGGGAAATATCCATTCCATCCTTTACCTCACGCTCAGACCTTTCAAAAGTAGAAATCACAATTTCACGAACTTTATCCAGAATCTTACCTGGATCTGTAAGTCCATATTCTTTCATTGTCCGGTTAAGTGCATTTGAACAAACAACACTAACCATTGCCCCTGGAACCCCATGACCAGTACAATCAGCCGCAGCAAAATAAATATTTTTATCGCATTTTTCTACCCAATAAAAATCACCCGCTACAATATCCTTTGGTTTATACATGATGAAGGATTCCTGCAAATATTCCTTTACCAATTTATTAGGTGGAAGTATGGCCTCCTGCAAGTATTTTGCATAATGAATACTGGCAAGAATATCCCTGTTTTTTTCTTCAATAATCTTGTTGCTTTTAGTTAATTCAATTGCAGATTTTTTTTTAATTCGGTATTGATTGAATGAAACACCCGCAATTGTGAATAACAAAAACATGGTGAAATAAAAACTATTCCGGTGGGTTTTTTTATAACAAACTATTGTTTCTTGCTCAGCGCCTACGAAAATATCAGAAAATGTATGATCATCAAAAGCATGCTGGTGTTCATGCATTTTTTTATCTCCTGACTGGTGCTCGTGGTCAGAACAACCCAAATACAGAAAGGAAAACAGGAGAAGTAATCCTGTAATTATTTTAGCTTTAAAATCCACTTCAGTTCTAATTTAAGGTGGCAGTAAATTTATTTATTAAATGCCTGATTCCATATAAAAAACTCTTTTTTGTTTGTTTTCTGCTTTTTTAAAGAATAAAACAAATTTAGAATTACCGCTGTCCGGTAAAAGTTTTTTAGATTCCTCGCTATACTCGGATGACAGGCAGTGTAGTGAGGAATCTTTTCTTTTTACCGGACATTAATGATTAAGGATCTTCAAAAAACAAAGAAAGCTGAATGAAAACTCAAAAAGATTTTTATTATTAAAGCAATAGTATTAATATTACTCAAATTCAAAATTGAAAACTTAAAACTATGGGAATAGTGAAAGAGGCACATACAATAAATGAAAATGTAACAGAAGAAAAAAACTTTTTCATTTTTTATAAACCAAAAGACATTGTTAGCGGGGATTTTTACCATGCCTTATCTCATTTTCATAAAGAGTTAAACAAAGAAATTTTCTATTTGTGTACGGCCGATTGCACTGGTCATGGAGTTCCGGGGGCACTTATGAGTATGATCAGTATTTCCAGACTCAATGAATCTATTATTGAAAAACAGCTTGTTCATCCTGATGAAATTCTAAATTATACCAGGGATGGTATTATTGCTTCGCTAAATCCTGAAGGTAGTACAGAAGAAAGCAAAGATGGTATGGATTGTGTTTTGTGCGCCTATGATTTTGAAAATAAGACCCTAGAATTTGCAGCAGCAAATAACCCCTTATGGCTCATCCGTAACAACCAACTAATAGAATACAAAGCAGATAAAATGCCTGTAGGGAAATATGCAGGAGAAATGCGCCCATATACTTTACAAAAAACAGACCTTCAAAAGGGTGATTTAATTTATACTTTCACTGATGGTTTTCCTGATCAGTTTGGAGGGGAGAATGGCAAAAAATTCAAATCAGCAAATTTTAAAAAATTACTGCTTTCCATAGTACATTATTCAATGGAAAAACAAAAAGAAATCTTAAATGATACCTTTGAAAACTGGAAAGGTAATTTGGAACAGGTAGATGATGTATGCATCATTGGTGTGAAGGTTTAATTTTCTTAATTCAGAAAATCTCCATTCCGGGTTTTAATTCCTAAATGAAAAATTTGTTCTTGAAAAACCCTGGTATTTAAATCTACTCCATTCATGCACTGATTTTTATAAAAGCGATTTAAATTTCAATTCTGTCTTTTTTAGAAATAATTTCATGTCATTTGGGTTATTATTGTTAACTTTAGTTAGACTTATCACAAAAAAAACATCTTTCTCCAGCCACTAATTATATGATTTTAAAAAAAGAACTGATCGAACTGGAATTAGAAATTCCTAATTCTGATTTATTAAAAACCTCTGTTTCCACTAAAGAAGTCAAGTGGCATATTGATCATTCCCTTAAAGTAATAATTGGAATAGCTAATGCATTAAAAAATTCAAAACCCGAAGATTTTAAAAGTTCTTTTAATTTAACACGAACCTACATTTTTTTACTCGGTTTTATTCCACGGGGAAAAGGAAAAGCCCCAAAAAGTGTGGTTGCTCAAGGTGAAATTCAACACTATGAACTAATTGAGCAGTTGAATCAGGCAAAAATAATTTTAAAAAAAATGGATGACTTTCCTGCTAAAAGCCATTTTGACCATCCCTATTTTGGAAAATTAAACTTAAGGCAAAGTATTGCCTTTTTAGAAATTCATACAAAGCATCATTTGAAAATAATAAGAGATATTATTCAAAAATAAAGACTTCCTATTGCCAAAACCAAATGAATATGAGTTGAAGGATCATTCTGTTTTGAATTTAACCCTTTAGCGTGGTTTATTGATTATTTTATCTTTTATTTAAAACAACCTTTTTTGTGATAATTTCATTATCGGTTCTGATTGTCATAAAATAATTCCCCGCTGGCTGTGCAGAAAGATCAACAACATGCTTTTTTATGGAATGAGTTGAGAAATCTTTTTTTAATACTTGGCTACCAATTATGTTGTTAACTGTTACTGTTGCAATTGAAGTGGAATACTTGCTGAAATCAATTGAAAGAATACCATTAACGGAAGGGTTAGGGTAAACAGAAATTGCTTTTTTAACTTCATTGGATTTAATTCCGGTTACCGAAACATTGATTTGTTTGCAGATTTTATCCTCACATCCATTGGAGTCTGTTACTGTTAAACATGCATTGTAAACTCCCCCATTTACATAATTGTGCGTTATATTGGAGTTTGTATCATCATTTCCATCACCAAAATCCCAGTAGTAGCTTAAAAAGCTTCCGGTCGAAACAGAACCATCAAATTCAACCATTTGCTGATTCACACTAAAATTGAAATCAGCTTGTGGTGCCTCATTTACCAAAACCGAACTTAAAGCAGTATCTGAACATGCCTCATTTGAAGAATAAACGATTAGTTTAATCTCAAGTATGCCATCAATTAAAAAATAATGAGAAGGGCTCCAATCGCTAGTGTTTAATGCTGAGCCATCATTAAAATACCAGGCCCAGCTAACAATTGTACCATCAGAGGGATCAACAGAATTATTGGTTAAAACAAATTCCGCATTTTGACATAAAGGAGATGCATTGTGTGCAAAATCAGCTAAGGGTAACTCATACACATAATATTGCATTGAAATACTATCCTTGAACTGCATATTGTCCGTTACAACAAGTTTTACATTATATGTGCCAGCAGCGGAATAGAAATGTTTCGGATATTGATCTATGCTTGAAATGCTGTTTCCAAAATCCCAATTCCAATCTGTTATGGTTGTATTTCCAGATGTAAAAGACAAATCCAAAAAGGATGAAGAATCACCCAGACAAATAAATTGGGTTGCAAAATCAGCAGTAACCTGTTTGTTTTGTATTAATTTAAAATCATCAAATGCTAGGTTTCCAACAGATTTATCATAATGGAATTTTAACTTGATAGTATTAAAATTCACCTTGTATTTAAAAATAGTTCCGGTTGTTGGAAGATTATTCATGATTGCAATAGTATCCCAATCCGTACCATTGGCAGTTTGCACAACAATTAATGTACTAATAGTGTCAATATTTGAGGATCCCTTTATCCAGAAAGAAACTGTATCAGCATATTGAAATTGTGGCGTAATAACCTTTACGTCATCCAATCCAAATTTATAGGAATTAGGTCCGCTGGGTCCCGAACTTAAGGTTGATATATAATATGAACCGGTAGAGGCGTTGGTATTGTTCCAGGACACATTCCAACCTGCAGGAAGTGAATCTATAACTCCTGAGTAATTGTTAAAGTTGTAATCGATTAAAACTGTTTGTGCAGAAAGAAAATGCGTAAACAGAAAAAAAATGGTTAAAAACGAAAGTAAAAGTTTTTTCATATATTTAGGAAATAGGAATAATTAAGAACAAAACTATTTAAATCTTACGAATTGTAAGATATAAAGTTTCTGGAAAATTGTTAAGGAATTGTTAAATTGGATATTTAAAGGTTGTTAAAGGTACTCATTGTTCTATCAAGGCCAATGGTAGTAAAGCTCTTGATTAAATCCAAAGCAAATGACATTCGGGTTTCAAGCGTTTTTAATTCCTCCTGGTTCCACTTGCCAAGAACGAAATCAACCTGCCTTCCTTTTGGGAAATCACAACCAACCCCAAATCTTAGTCTTGCAAACTCTGTAGTTCCCGAAACTTCAATAATGCTTTTTAGCCCATTGTGACCACCATCGCTTCCCTTTCCTCTTAACCTTAATTTACCCAAAGGAAGGGAAATATCATCTGTAATTACCAATAAATTCTCAATGCCGATTTTTTCCTTTTGAAGGTAATAATTAACCGCCTTCCCGCTCAAATTCATATAAGTGGTAGGTTTGATAAGTATTAAAGTTCTTCCCTTGCATTTAACCTGGGCAGTAAATGCTAATTTATCCGCCTTGAAAGATACATCAGACGCTTTAACAAAAGCATCTAAAACATCAAACCCTATATTGTGTCGGGTTGAATTGTATTCTTCTCCTATGTTGCCTAAACCGGCAATCAGATATTTCACTTAAAAAATTATTTGGTGATTCAAAACAAATTAAAAACCCCCAGGTAGAAAACAAGGGGGTTTTAATTGTATCAGAAATTTTTACTTGAATTATTTCTTTTTAGCACCTGCTGCTGGGGCTGCTGCTGCTGCAGTATCCATTCCACGTTTTCCTTTAACGGTTGCAACTACTGTGCTTGGAGAATTAAGAATAATCAGTTTTTTAACAGAAATATCTTTTACTCTCACAATACCACCTACCTGAAGGTTTTCCACATTTACTTCAATTGAATCTGGTAAATCGCCAGGCAAAGCTCTAACTTTAAGTAAACGTTGTTTTTTAATTAATTTACCCCCCGCTCTAACGCCCACAGCTGTTCCGATTAAGTTCACAGGAATGTCAATTTTGGCAACTTTATCTTCAAAAAGTTGAATAAAATCCACGTGAAGAATATTGTCATTTACCGGATGGAACTGAGCTTCCTGCAATGCTGCACTGTATTCTTTTCCATTTACATTTAATTTTACCAAATGGGCATCGGGAGAATAAATAAGGTCTTTAAATTCCTTTGAATCTGCACTGAAATGGATTTGTTCGGTGCCTCCGTAAAGTACACATGGAATTTGACCGTTTCTTCTGATTGCTTTTGCATCTTTTTTCCCTACGTTCTCTCTTGGAGAACCGCTAATAGATACTGTTTTCATAATTTGTTTTTATTTATTGATTATTAATTACTCTTAAAAAATAAAATGTGGGCTTATTGATTCACATTCTACCACTCTTTTTATTACATCCGAAAATAGATGTCCTACTGTTAATACTTTTACCTTATCACTTTGCTTGCTCAAAGGAATTGTATCGGTTACAATGATTTCTTTTAAAACTGAATTTTCAATACGTTCGTATGCTTTACCTGAAAAAATGGCGTGTGTGCATACAGCTCTTACACTACTGGCGCCCTTGTCCATCATTAACTGGGCAGCAGTGGTTAAGGTTCCTGCGGTATCGCATAAATCATCAACCAAAACTATATCGCGGCCTTCTACATCTCCAATAACGGTCATGCTGTGAATTTCGTTTGCCTTTTTTCTTTGCTTATAACAAATTGCCATTTCTGCATCTAAAAATGTAGCATAGGCATTGGCCCTTTTAGTCCCACCCGTATCTGGTGTGGCTATGGTAAGGTTTGGAAGGTTAAGACCTTTTAAATAAGGGATAAAAATCGAGGAAGAATATAAATGATCAACAGGAACCTCAAAAAATCCCTGAATCTGATCTGCATGTAAATCCATTGTCATTATCCTGGTAACTCCGGCAGCGGTTAGCAAATTTGCTACTAATTTTGCACCAATGGAAACTCTGGGTTTATCTTTTCTATCCTGGCGTGCATAACCAAAATAAGGCATAACAGCCACAATGTTTTTTGCTGAAGCTCTTTTTGCTGCATCAATAAGCAAAAGAAGTTCAAAAAGATTATCGGCAGGAGTAAAAGTGGATTGAATAATAAAAACATCATTTCCTCTTACTGTTTCCTCAAAAGAAGGTTGAATTTCACCATCACTGAATTTTGATACAATTACATTACCTAATTCAGCACCGTATTCAGCAGCTATTTTTTCAGCCAAATATCTTGAAGCTGTACCCGCAAAAAATTTTACCAGTGGTTTCATTTGATGATTTTTCATAAAGGGTAGCAAAAGTATGATTATTCCACAAATTATACTAAATTTATTGCAACAATCTATTCTATTAAAACATTTTTTTTTGATTTTTGCTTTAAGTACGGCTAAATTTAATACTTTCGCAGTCCAATTATTTGCCCAGTTGGCGGAATTGGTAGACGCGCTGGTCTCAAACACCAGTGAGAAATCGTGCCGGTTCGACTCCGGCACTGGGTACTTAACCGGAAAACCCCTGATAAAGCCTTATTTATCAGGGGTTTTTGGTTCGATAAAAGTACTTCAAAATTCAGATTGTTTATTTTCAAGGAGTTACATGTTCGACTTCGGAAGCCGATAAAAAATCTAAAGAGAATTCCATTTCTTATACATCTTTGATTTATTGTATCTTTTTAGACTTTCTCCGTTACAGGTGACAAGGCTTTTTCTTACCATTCATAAGCTTGAGTTTTAACATTAAAGTATATTTGTTTCCAAAATGTGTTTTAAAATTAGGTGGAACGTATTCTGTTTGTTTTTCAGCTCTCTGAATTTGTATTTATTTAAAATTAGTGTTTAAAAATTATGAAATGTTTAGTCCATTAATTTTTGTTTTTAACCTTTCTTTCGGACAAAATAAGGAATTTTCAAACAATTTGTTATCAGAGAGAACCTTAAAAAAAGACTCTATAATAAAAGAATTTGATATTCTATATAATTTGCTAAATGGCTTTCATCCCGGAGAATTTATGCATTGCGAAAAAAAATCTTTTGATAGTTGTTATGACAGTCTTTCAAAAAGCATCCAAACTGACCTGTCAATTATTGAATATTATTGCAAAACATCATTTTTAATATCACAAATGTTGAAGTTTTTTTAATACTTCAAGTGATTCAGCTAATTTTCTCCCGGTGTTGCCATTTTTTATACTTGTGCTAAAACTCTATTATCGAGATGTGGCAAAGCTCTACTATTGAGATGTTTTAAAGTTCTATTATTGCGTTGTGTTAAAACTCTATTATTGTGCAAAATATATACAAATATTTGTATTTGCTATTTATATATTTTTAAATTCATCTTATAATCAATCAATTAAGATGACAACTTGAGGTTTATAGTCTATTTAGTTGTAGAATTACCTGATGGTTTTACTAATTCAATACTTTTGAAATTTATTTTTAAGTCAATAAAATAATGAATGAAACAATATTTCCGGGTTACCCGCAAGAGGTTGATAAATTCAACTGCATTGTGAGTTGTGTTATTAATAAGGCACAAGAATAATCAAGAAACGCCTTTTAATCATTTTAAAATGTAAAAGAGGCCGTTTAAAATGCACCTCAAGCGGCCTCTTTTTGTCTGAATAGGATATATTTACTCCTGTAGCATTTCATTGATTTGTTGTTGAAAGGAAGGATTATTGTGATACTCTTCAACTATTTTTTGATAATCCTCAATTGCTATTCCGTTGTCAATTATTGCAGCTTCCATTTCCTGTTGAATTTCGAACTGTAGCCCCTGTAACTTTTCCAATACTTTGGTGAAAGAATCCATTTGTTCGGGAGTAACATCTATTTTTTCAGCACTTTCGGGATTAATCATCATTTCTGCAATTTTATTGAAGGTATCAACATCCAAATCCTCTTGCTCTATGGCCTGAACCATTTTTTGTTCCCCTTCCTGCTGAATTAAACTTACCTTTTTTGTTGCTTTAATAAATTTATTAAGCAATTCAACAGTATATGCTGTTTGCTGTTTTAATACCGCAGAGGATGCTACATGAATTGTTGATGTAAACAAAAACAGAATAAATAAGATCCCAATGTATTTTATGTTTTTAACCACTTTCATTTTCTAAATGTTTTAGTTTTTATTTCCTTAACCTGATGAATTTGGTTAACACTGTTTTTAATTACTTCCACACTATAGGTTAAGTAAAGCCTTATCCCATTCATCAGTATGATTAATAGCTATTAAAAAATCTGCCAGAATAAGGTTGGTATAAACAGGGCTATTCAGAAGAAGACAAAAACATTCTTTTCCCAATTAGGAGGATTTTTTTCTTTTTGGGAAATTCGGCAAAACCAATCTTTTGACCATTTTATGAAATAGCCATGCACCAAACGTTCACAAACGCTAATGAATATAACCTGGCTATACCATATGACTCTAAAAAACAAATTATACACATATGAAATAGCCATGCACGAACCGTTCACAAACGCTAATGAATATAACCTGGCTATACCATATGACTATTAAAAA